>DASWYJ010000249.1:0-4546 GCA_036405035.1 Burkholderiaceae bacterium | reverse complement strand
CGCCGTGCGGACCTCAAGCCCCGCAGCCAGAACCAGGCGCTGTACCTGGACAACATTGCCGAGTTCGACATCACCTTCGGCATCGGCCCCGCCGGTACCGGCAAAACCTACCTGGCCGTGGCCTGCGCGGTCGATGCGCTGGAGCGCAGCAGTGTGCAGCGCATCGTGCTCACCCGCCCGGCGGTCGAGGCCGGCGAGCGGCTGGGGTTTCTGCCCGGCGACATGGCGCAGAAGGTCGACCCCTACCTGCGCCCGTTGTACGACGCGCTCTATGACCTGATGGGGTTCGACAAGGTGCAGAAGGCTTTCGAGCGCCAGCAGCTGGAAATCGCACCGCTGGCCTTCATGCGCGGGCGCACGCTGAACCACGCCTTCGTCATTCTGGATGAAGCGCAGAACACCACGCCCGAGCAGATGAAGATGTTCCTCACCCGCATCGGCTTTGGCAGCAAGGCCGTGGTCACCGGCGACGTGAGCCAGATCGACCTGCCCAAGGACCAGCTCAGCGGCCTGATCGACGCCGAGCGGGTGCTCAAGCGCGTCAATGGCATCGCCATTTGCCGCTTCACCAGTGCCGACGTGGTGCGGCACCCGCTGGTCGCGCGCATTGTGGATGCCTACGACGCCCCCCGGCGCGGCATCGATGCAGTTTAGTGCTATTAAAATGATTGCAAACTTTTCAGAATGGACGCTGGCCAGGGCGGTTTTTCATTGAAAAACCTGGCCTTGTCGCTGCAATTCGCCGGTCTGCGCGATGCCGCCGTGCACCGCGCCGCATTGCCCCGCCACAAGGTGGCCCGCTGGATCCGCCATGCGCTGGAGACCGACGCCGAGATCACCGTGCGCATCGTCGATGAAGAAGAAGGCCGTGCGCTCAACCGCGACTACCGCCACAAGGACTACGCCACCAACGTGCTCACCTTCGACTATGCACAGGCCCCGCTGGTGATGGCCGATCTGGTGCTGTGCGCACCGGTGGTGGCGCGGGAAGCGCTGGCCCAGGGCAAATCCCTGCTGGAGCATTACGCACATTTGCTGGTGCATGGCACGCTGCACGCCCAGGGCTGGGACCACGAGACCGGCGAGGCCGACGCGCAGGCCATGGAAGCCCGCGAGGCCGCGGTGCTGGCCGGCCTGGGTTTTGCCAATCCCTACGCCTGAGCGGCGGGTAAACAGGGTCATCGCCGGTGGGCGGCGGCGCGTTGGTGTTCTATTGACAATGGCTTCGGCTTGCAGGTAAGGTGGGATGAGATGAAAAAACAACTCGTACTGGCGGCGGTGGCCGCTTCGCTGGCCTGGGCCGCGCACGCCGCGCCAGTGGCCGGCAGCCCCGCCGGCACGGTCAAGCTGGTGAAGGGCGACGTGCGGGTGGTCGACAGCCGCGGTGAGCGTGCGTTGCTGCCAGGCGACAGTGTGGCCGTGGCCGACCGCCTGGTGACCGGCCCCGACGCCTCGGCCAGCATGGTGCTGCGCGACGGCACCACCATCATCGTGGGCCCCAAGTCCCGCCTGGAACTCAAGGACTTCGCGTTCGATGACACCACACAGAAGGGCAGCATCCTGGTGTCGCTGCTGCAGGGGTCGCTGCGCATGATCACCGGGCTGATCGCCAAGGTCAGTCCGGGCGCGGTGGGGGTGACCACCAAGACCGCCACCATCGGCGTGCGCGGGACCGATTTCATCGTGGAAGCGGACGAATAAGCCCGATGCACCGACTTTGTTCGATGCGGTGCGCGGTCATCGCCCTGGGCCTGGTGGCCTTGTTGCTGGGAGGCTGTGCGGCGCGCCAGAAAACCCGGGTGGTGCTGTTGCCGCAGAGTGACGGCTCGCCGTCGGCGGTGGTGGTGACATCGAAAGCCGGCCAGCAGGTATTGAGCACGCCCTACCAGGCCGCCGCTGCGCAGGGCAACGACCGTGGCCCACCCCGGGTCGGGCAACAGACGCCGGCCGAAATCAACCAGAAGTACAGCGCCCTGTTCGAGGCTGCGCCTGCCCGGCCGCGCCAGTTCACGCTGTACTTCATGTCGGGTTCGCTGGAGCTGGTGCCGGAATCGCGCATCACGCTGTTCAATGCGATCGACGATGCGCTGCGGCGCAGCGGCGCGGAAATCCAGATCCTCGGGCATACCGATACCCGGGGCGGCGAAATCTATAACGACAGCCTTTCCGAGAAACGGGCACGGCTGGTCGAGGCGATCCTGGTGGAGCGGGGGTTCACCACCGCGCGGGTGCAGGCGGTGGGCCGGGGCGAGCATGACCCGGCGGTGCCCACACCCAATGGTGTCGACGAGCCACGCAACCGGCGCGTCGAGATCGTGGTCCGCTGAAAGAGCCGGCGCCCACCGGCAACCGGTTCAGGCGCCCAGTGTCACGCGGGCAAATTTGCGCTTGCCCACCTGCACCACATACACCCCGCCGTCGAGTTTCAGGCCCTTGTCGCTGACCACGGCCGAATCGACGCGCACGCCGCCGCCGTCGATCAGGCGGTTGGCTTCGGAGCTGGAAGGGGCCAGGCCGGCCATCTTCAGTACGGCGCCAATGCCCAGCGGAGCGCCGGCCAGCGCCACTTCGGGAATGGCGTCGGGCACGCCGCCCTTGCTGCGGTTGGCAAAATCCTGTTCAGCGGCGTCGGCCGCAGCGTTCGAGTGGAAGCGGGCGGTGATTTCCCGGGCCAGCGCGACCTTGGCGTCCTTGGGGTTGCGGCCGCCGGCCACCTCGGCCTTGAGCGCGGCAATCGCCTCCAGGCTCTGGAAGCTCAGCAGCGTGTACCAGCGCCACATCAGGTCGTCGCTGATCGACAGCACCTTGGCAAACATGGTGTTGGCGTCTTCGCCGATGCCGATGTAGTTGTTCTTGGATTTGGACATCTTGTCCACGCCATCCAGCCCTTCCAGCAAGGGCATAGTGAGTATGCACTGCGGTTCCTGGCCATATTCGGCCTGCAGGTGGCGGCCCATCAGCAGGTTGAACTTCTGGTCGGTGCCACCCAGTTCCAGGTCGGCCTTCAGTGCCACCGAGTCGTAGCCCTGCATCAGCGGGTACAGGAACTCGTGCACACTGATCGACTGGCCACTGTGGAAACGCTTGTGGAAGTCGTCGCGCTCCATCATGCGGGCCACGTTGTAGCGGCTGGCGAGTTCGATCATTCCGCGGGCGCCCAGCGGGTCGCACCATTCGCTGTTGTAGCGGATCTCGGTGCGCGCCGGGTCTAGCACCATGCTGGCTTGCTGGTAGTAGGTCTGGGCGTTGGCCTCGATCTGCTCGTGGGTCAGCGGCGGGCGGGTGGTGTTGCGGCCCGACGGGTCGCCGATCATGGATGTGAAATCACCAATCAGGAAGATGACCTGGTGGCCAAGATCCTGCAGCTGCCGCATTTTGTTCAGCACCACGGTGTGGCCGAGGTGGATGTCCGGTGCGGTCGGGTCCAGCCCCAGTTTGATGCGCAGCGGGGTGCCGCTGGTTTCGGAGCGGGCCAGCTTGCGCACCCATTCGCCCTGCGGAAGCAGCTCTTCGCAGCCGCGCAGGCTGACGGCCAGCGCGTGTTCGACAGCGGGGGACGGCGCGCCGGCAATAGGGGCCAGCGATGCGGAGGCAGTATTCATTAGGGTTTCTTCAGATGTGTCGGCTTGGAGGGCTTATATACTGGTGCCCCAGCGCAAGCCCCGGATTTTAATTGGCATGCTCCGTGCATGCTGGTTTCGCACAAGAATTTCGCCCGGCCGCTGTGCCCGTTGGCCCATCTTCGTTAGGAACACTCCCTTGCAATATCACGGTTTGATCGCCGCAGGGCAAGCTTTTGGTGCGTTTTTGCTGCGTGGCGTGCAACGCCATCCCCAACGTGTCAGCGCTGTCGTTGCGGCCGTTCTGCTGGGCGGCGGTGGCGGCGCGTTCGCCGTTGCCTCGCTGGCCCCCGATGTGTCCAATCTTCCGGTCCGCGAAGTGCTGGAGCCGGTGCAGGAGCTGCAGGTTGCGCCACAGATCGCGCAGCTGGATGCCCACAGCTTCAGCCTGTTCCGTTCGGAAGTCTCCCGCTCAACCGATTCGCCACAGTCGCTGCTGGCGCGCCTGGGTATCGATGACGCCGAGGCCGTCGCGTTTCTGCGTGCCAATGCAGATGCCCAGAAAAACCTGCTGGGCCGTGCCGGCCGCTCGGTCACGGCCGAAGTGGAGGAGGACAACCGCCTGCACAAGCTGACCGCGCGCTGGAGCAGCGACGATGAAGGCAATTTCCATCGCCTGGTGGTGGAGCGTTCGGGGCGTGGTTTTGCTTCACGCATCGAGCAGGCGCCCCTGACTGCGTCCAGCCGGCTGGCCAGTGGCACCATTGCCACCTCGCTTTTTGCTGCCACCGATGATGCCCGCATTCCCGATGCCGTCGCGGTGCGGCTGGCCGAGATATTCGCCGGCGACATCGATTTCCACCGTGCGCTGCGCAAGGGTGACCGTTTTTCCGTGGTGTATGAAACGCTCGAAGCCGATGGGGAGCCGGTGCGTTCGGGCCGGGTGCTGAGTGCCGAGTTTGTCAACAACGGCAAAACCTACCAGG
>DASWYJ010000248.1:0-1621 GCA_036405035.1 Burkholderiaceae bacterium | reverse complement strand
CGAAATCCGCCTGGCCAAGATCGCCCACGAGATGCTGGGCGACATCGACAAGGAAACCATCGACTTCCAGGGCAATTACGACGGCAGCGAGCAGGAGCCCAAGGTACTGCCCAGCAAGTTGCCCAACCTGCTGGTCAATGGTTCCGGGGGCATTGCCGTGGGCATGGCAACCAATATTCCACCGCACAATCTGAACGAAGTGGTGGATGCCTGCCTGCACCTGCTGCGGCACCCCGAGGCCAGCATCGACGAGCTGATGGAAATCATCCCGGCGCCCGACTTCCCCACCGCCGGCATCATCTACGGCATCAATGGCGTGAAGGACGGCTACCGCACCGGCCGGGGCCGCGTGATCATGCGGGCCAAATGCCACTTCGAGGACATCGACAAGGGCCAGCGCCAGGCCATCATCGTTGACGAGTTGCCCTACCAGGTCAACAAGAAGACGCTGCAGGAACGCATGGCCGAGCTGGTGCACGAGAAGAAGATTGAGGGCATCAGCCACATCCAGGACGAGTCCGACAAATCGGGCATGCGCCTGGTGATCGAACTCAAGCGCGGCGAAGTGCCCGAGGTGGTGCTGAACAACCTGTACAAGCAAACCCAGCTGCAGGACAGCTTCGGCATCAACATGGTGGCGTTGATCAATGGCCAGCCCAAGCTCTGCAACCTGAAAGACCTGATCGCCGTCTTCCTTGAGCACCGCCGCGAAGTGGTGACCCGCCGCACCGTCTTCACGCTGCGCAAGGCACGTGAACGCGGCCATGTGCTCGAAGGCCTGGCCGTGGCGCTGGCGAATATCGACGAGTTCATCGCCATCATCCGCAATGCGCCCACGCCTCCGGTGGCCAAGGCCGCGCTGATGGCCCGCCCCTGGGACAGCCAGCTGGTGCGCGAAATGCTCACCCGCACCCGCGCCGACGGTGGCGTGATCAATGCCGACGACTACCGGCCCGAATCACTCGATCCCGCCTACGGCATGGCCAGCGACGGGCTGTACCGCCTGTCGGATACGCAGGCCCAGGAAATCCTGCAGATGCGCCTGCAGCGCCTGACCGGCCTCGAGCAGGACAAGATCGTGGCCGAGTACAAGGAGGTCATGGCGGAGATCGACGACCTGCTCGACATCCTGGCCCGGCCCGAACGGGTGTCGGCCATCATCGGCGACGAACTGGGCACACTCAAGCAGGAGTTCGGCCAGACCAAGCTTGGCGCACGCCGCAGCGTGATCGAACACAGCGCCTACGACCTCAGCACCGAAGACCTGATCACGCCCACCGACATGGTGGTGACACTCTCGCACAGCGGCTACATCAAGAGCCAACCGCTCAGCGAGTACCGCGCGCAGAAGCGGGGCGGCCGCGGCAAGCAGGCCACTGCGACCAAGGAAGACGATTGGATAGACCAGCTCTTCATCGCCAACACGCACGACTACATCCTGTGCTTCTCCAACCGCGGCCGCCTGTACTGGCTCAAGGTATGGGAAGTCCCGGCGGGCTCGCGCGGTTCGCGTGGCCGGCCCATCGTCAACATGTTCCCGCTGGCCGAAGGTGAAAAGATCAACGTAGTGCTGCCCCTCACCGGTGCCAAGCGCAGCTTCCCGGCAGACCAGTATGTGTTC
>DASWYJ010000247.1:0-3852 GCA_036405035.1 Burkholderiaceae bacterium | reverse complement strand
CAATGCCGGCACGGCGGGCGGTGCGTCGGCCGGTGTCACGGTCACGGCGCCGCAGGCCGGCGATGTGCCCACTCCCGCGCCGCCAGCCACGGGCCAGGCGCGTGCCGGCAAGAGCTACTCGGTCTTCCTGAAGGTACCGTCCACCGGTGACACCGTGGCCTTCACCGTGTTCGAGCCCGCCACGCTGGAGGGCGGCAAAAACTACCCGCTGATCCTGCACAGCCATGGCTTCCAGGGCGCGCGCTACAAAAGCCGGCCGCTGCCGCTGGGCGTGATCAATGTTGATCTGGCCAACCCGCTCGGCTCGGACTTCACCGACATCGGCGTGTTCATCGACAACGGCTACGGCGTCATCAGCATCGACGAACGCGCCCATGGCGACAGCAACGGCAGCGACCGGGTGATGGACCCGGATTTCGAGGGCAAGGACCTGCTGGCCGTCATCGACTGGGCCGAGGCCAACCTGCCCTGGCTGCAGTACGGCATGAGCGCCGACGGCACCGATCCGCACAACCTCGTGCTCGGCTCCATCGGCACCTCGTACGGCGGCATGTTCCAGTACCTGATTCACAACATCGACCCCAAGAAGCGGCTCGACGCCATGGTGCCGATGTGGGCGCCCTACGACCTGAACTACAGCCTGGCCCCCGGCAACACCCCCAAGACGCTGTGGAACCTGGCGCTGTTCGGCATCGGCAACGTCACCGGACTGAAGACCCTGACCGGCTTCGACCCCTTCATCTTCAACGGCTTCATCACCTCGTTCGCGCAGAACGAACTCACCCCCGGCCTGAAAGACCTGCTGCTGTACCACAGCAACCGCTATTTCTGCGACGGCCAGCCGGTGGCCACCAATGGCGGCCCGGGCACCCGGCCCGAGCGCCCGCCAGTGCCCGGCGGCAAGGTGAATGCCCTGCTGGTGCAGGGGGTGCGCGACACGCTGTTCAACCTCAATGAAGGCTATGCCAACTACCGCTGCCTGAAGGCGCAGGGCGGCGACGTGCGGCTGCTCACCACGCAGACCGGCCACAACACCCTGCAGGTCACACCCGACCTCGACCAGATCATCTTCCACCCCACCGACCTGACCAACACCCGCTGCGGCACCGTCGATCCGGCAGCCGGCGCACTGGCGTTCTTCAATGAACACCTGAAAGGCGTTGCCGGCGCGGCGAATGCCGTGCCCAAGCTGATTTGCCTGTCCATCGCCGGCAAGGACGCAGTGCTGGTGAACGACCTCACGGTGGGCCGTGCCGGCACCCAGGTGGCGGTGCCCCGCTCCAGCGTGGTGGCGGGGCTGCCGGAGGTGGCCAATGCGGTGCCGCTTGGCATTGTGGGTGCTGCGGGCGGCACGGTGGTGGCCGGTATTCCGCACATCGACGTGACCGTCAGCGCTGCCGGCCCCGGCCTGGCCGGCCAGCCGGTGATCTTTGCCGGCATCGGCATCCAGCACAACCCGCTGCTGCCGGTGTACGAACTCATCGACAACCAGGTCACGCCGCTGAAAGGGCTGGGCCGCCACGATGTGGACCTGACCGGCATTGCCGCCCGGCTGCAGCGCGGCCAGAAGCTGGTGCTGCTGCTGTACGGCGGCAAGGACCAGTACCTCGTGACCGGCTCAACCAGCCTGAACCTGCCCAAGACCAGCCTGCAGCCCCTCACCGTGAGTGGTACGGCGTGGATGCCGGTGCTGGGCCAGCCGCCGACCACCGCGCCATAGTCCACAGCCACCCTGCACAAGTAAAAGGCCGCCCCTCGGGGCGGCCTTTTCGTTCAAACGGGGGATCCGTTGCCTGCGGCTCAGCCTTTCAGGCCGGCGGCATCGCGCAGCAGCGCGGCGCGGTCGGTCCGCTCCCAGGTGAATTCGGGCTCTTCACGGCCGAAGTGGCCGTAAGCCGCGGTCTTTTCGTAAATGGGGCGCAGCAGGTCCAGCATCTGGATGATGCCCTTGGGGCGCAGGTCGAAGTGCTCGGCCACCAGCCTGGAGAGCTGGTCGTCCGGAATCACGCCGGTGCCTTCGGTATAGACCGTGATGTTCATCGGGCGGGCCACGCCGATCGCGTAGGCCACCTGCACCTGGCACTGGCGTGCCAAGCCGGCGGCCACCACGTTCTTGGCCACGTAGCGGGCGGCGTAGGCGGCCGAGCGATCCACCTTGCTCGGGTCCTTGCCCGAGAACGCACCGCCACCGTGCGGGCAGGCACCGCCGTAGGTGTCGACGATGATCTTGCGGCCGGTCAGGCCACAGTCGCCCTGCGGGCCACCAATGACGAAACGGCCGGTGGGGTTGATCAGGTACTTGGTGTCCTTGGTCAGCCATTCCTTGGGCAGCACCGGCTTGATGATCTCCTCGCGGATGGCTTCGTAGAAGCTGTCCTTCAGCCGGGTGGCGGTTTCGCTCTGGTCGGGGCTGTGCTGGGTGGAGAGCACCACGGTGTCGATGCTGTGCGGCTTGCCGTCCACATAGCGCAGCGTGACCTGGCTCTTGGCGTCGGGGCGCAGGAAGGGCAGGCGGCCGTCCTTGCGCAGCTGGGCCTGGCGCTCCACGAGGCGGTGCGCGTAGTAGATCGGCGCGGGCATCAGCTCCGGCGTTTCGTCGCAGGCGTAGCCGAACATCAGGCCCTGGTCGCCGGCGCCGGTGTTCAGGTGGTCGTCGCTGGCCTGGTCCACACCCTGGGCGATGTCGTTGCTCTGCTTGTCGTAGCAGACCATGACCGCGCAGCCCTTGTAGTCGATGCCGTAGTCGGTGTTGTCGTAGCCGATGCGCTTGATCGTGTCGCGCGCGACCTGGATGTAGTCGACCACCGCGTTGGTGGTGATCTCGCCCGCCAGCACCACGAGGCCGGTGTTGGTCAGCGTTTCGGCGGCCACACGGCTGCGCGGGTCCTGCTTGAAGATCGCGTCGAGGATGGCATCGGACACCTGGTCGGCCACCTTGTCGGGATGGCCTTCGGAAACCGATTCGGACGTGAAAAGAAAGTCGTTCGCCATTTGAATAAACTCCGTAGTTGCTGTGGCGCGTTGCCTGCAGCTCGGGAGCCCCTGGCGAACGCTTTAGCAGATTTGTTTAACAAGCCCGGCCGGTGGCTTATGCTCCCGGTCGTCTCTGGTCGCCCTGCAAGTTGCTCATTTAACTCAGCGACGCCCCCATTTTAGCCAATTGCATGCTGGTCCTGTTCAAAACCCTGTCCCTGCTTCCGTTGTGGCTGCTGCATGCCATCGGCTGGCTGCTGGGCTGGCTGGTGTTTGGCCTGTCGGCGGGTTACCGCCAGCGTTTTCTGGCCCATGCGGCGCAGGCGGGCTACGGTTTTGCCGAGGTGCGCGGCGCGGTGGGGCAGGCCGGCTGCATGACGGCGGAGCTGCCGCGCATCTGGCTGGGCAGCGAACAGCGCTACGAATGGGCCAACCTCGACGTGGTGGACGCCGCCTACCGCACCGGCAAGGGGGTGCTGCTGCTCACGCCGCACCTGGGCTGTTTCGAGGTGATGGCGCAGGCGCTGGCCGCCCGCTACCACGCTGCGCATGGCCCGCTCACCGTGTTGTACCGGCCGGCACGCAAACCCTGGCTGGCCGAACTGGAGGCCTCGCTGCGCGACCGCCCCGGCCTCAAAGCTGTGCCCACCACGCTGTCCGGTGTGCGCGACATGATCAAGGCCTTGCGCCGGGGCGAGGCCGTGGGCCTGCTGCCCGACCAGGTGCCGCCCGACGGGCTGGGCCAGTGGGTGCCGTTTTTCGGCCGTGACGCCTACACCATGACCCTGGCCGCCCGGCTGGCCCAGCAGACCGGCGCCACCACGCTGCTGGTATGGAGCCAGCGCCTGCGCTGGGGGCGTGGCTACCGGCTGCATTTCC
>DASWYJ010000246.1:0-2089 GCA_036405035.1 Burkholderiaceae bacterium | reverse complement strand
CAGGTGGCGCGCGATGTGGCGATGGCGCAGACGGCGGCCAGCGCCGTGCGGCCGGGCCAGGTGGTGGTGGTGCTGGCGGGCAGCGGCCATGTGCAGCGCGACCTCGGCATTCCGCAGCACCTGCAGCCCCCGCTGCGCAGCCAGGCGGTGCGGCTGCTGGCAGGCACCGACGGCGACACGGCCCTTCCCGGCTTCGATGCCGTATGGGCCACCCCGCCCCTGCCGCCCAAGGACTATTGCGCCGACATGCGCGAGGCGTTCAAAGCGCTCCCATCCACCCGCTGACGCGGCCCGGGCGCCCCGCTCAGGAAACGGCCCGCAGCCCCGCCGCCAGCGCGCCCACCATCTCGTCGATCTGCGACGGCGACACGATGTAGGGCGGGCACAGCACCAGGTTGTCGCCGGCCGGGCGCAGCAGCACACCGGCACGGAAGCAATGGCGAAACACATCCCAGGCGCGGCGCCCGGGCTGGCCGGCCGGGTCGATCTCCACCGCGCCGGCCAGGCCCAGCGTGCGGATGCCCACCACGCCGGGCAGGCCACGGATCTGCGCATGCAGTGCGTCGCCCAGCAGCCGGCCCATCTGGCCGGCGCGGGTGAACAGGTCTTCTGCGGCAAACAGGTCCAGCGTGGCCACGGCCGCCGCGCAGGCTACCGGGTGGCCCGAATAGGTGTACCCGTGGGCGAACTCGATGGCATGCGGGCTGGCGCCGGCATGGGCCGCCATCACCGCGTCGAACACCTGCTGGCGGCAGACCACCCCGCCGAGCGGAATGACGCCGTTGGTCACGCACTTGGCGAAGGTCAGCAGGTCGGGCACCACGCCATAGAAATCAGCAGCAAACGGGGTGCCGAGCCGGCCAAAGCCGGTGATCACTTCGTCAAAAATCAGCAGGATGCCGTGCTTGTCGCAAATCTGGCGCAGCCGCTGCAGGTAGCCCTGCGGCGGGATGTACCAGCCGGCACTGCCCGCCACCGGCTCGACGATGATGGCCGCCACGTTGGCCGGGTCGTGCAGTGGCAGCAGGCGCTGCTCCAGCTCGGCCAGCAGGTCTTCGCCCCACACCGGCTCGGCATGGTGGATGTAGGCGTGGTGCGCCGGGTCGTGGATGTGGCGCAGGTGGTCGACCCGCGGCAGCAGCGCGCCGGCAAACGCCTTGCGGTTACCCGGTATGCCGCCCACGCTCATGCCGCCAAAACCCACGCCGTGGTACGCCTTCTCGCGGCCAATGAACACGGTACGCTGGCCCTCGCCACGGGCCCGGTGGAAGGCCAGCGCGAGCTTGAGCGCGGTGTCGGCCGCTTCCGAGCCGGAGCTGCAGAACAGCACCTTGTCCAAATCGCCCGGCGCCAGCGCGGCAATGCGGCTGGCGGCAATACAGGCCTGGTCGTTGGTAGCCTGGAAGGCGGTGGCGTAGTCGAGCGTGCCGAGCTGGCGCTGGATGGCCTCGGCAATGGGCCGGCGGTTGTGGCCGGCGCCCACGCACCACAGGCTGGAGATGCCGTCGAGCACCCGCTGGCCGTCGTGGGTGGTGAAGTGCATGCCGTCGGCGGCGACGAACACGCGGGGCTCGGCGGCAAAGCTGCGGTTGGGGGTGAACGGCAGCCACAGGTGCTCCATGCTGAAATCGTGCGGGTTCACAGCGTCGTCTCCTTGCGCGCCGCCCCGGCGGGCGCTGGCCCGATTGTGCCGCCATGCCCGCAGCCGCGTGGGGACACGGCACAATGGCAACTCTGCCCGCCATGCCGCTCCTCTCCGAATCCCCCAGCTCCCTGACCGCCCTGCGCGCGCGCTTCGGTCCGCGCTACCGCTGGCTGCTGCTGCTGTCGGTGATGGTGGGCACGATGGCATCCATCATGTCGTCGACCATCGTCAACGTGGCGATTCCCGGCATGAGCCACTACTTCACCATTGGCCAGGAGCGCGCACAGTGGGTCAGCTCGGGCTTCATGGTGGCCATGACGGTATCGATGCTGACCACGCCGTGGCTGCTTGGCCGCTACGGCTACCGCACCACCTATGCCGCCGCCATGTGGCTGCTGCTGGCCGGCGGTGTGCTGGGCGGCTTTGCCAGCCGCTACGACCTGG
>DASWYJ010000245.1:0-3673 GCA_036405035.1 Burkholderiaceae bacterium | reverse complement strand
TCAAGCGCGGCCTGATGACCACGGTGCACGCCGCCACCGCCACGCAGAAGACCGTCGATGGCCCGAGCAACAAGGACTGGCGCGGCGGCCGCGGCATTCTGGAAAACATCATCCCCTCCTCCACCGGTGCCGCCAAGGCCGTGGGCGTGGTGATTCCCGAGCTGAACAAGAAGCTCACCGGCATGAGCTTCCGTGTGCCGACCAGCGATGTGTCGGTGGTCGACCTGACGGTCGAGCTGCTCAAGGACGCCACCTACAAGGAAATCTGCGCCGAGTTCAAGGCGCAGAGCGAAGGCGCGCTGAAGGGCGTGCTGGGCTACACCGAAGACAAGGTCGTTGCCACCGATTTCCGCGGCGATGCCCGCACCTCGATTTTTGATGCCGACGCCGGCATTGCACTCGACAGCACCTTCGTGAAGCTGGTGAGCTGGTACGACAACGAGTGGGGCTACTCGAACAAGACGCTGGAAATGGTCCGCGTGGTCGCTGCGAAGTAATTTCTAGATAAAAACAGGCCGCGCCCAGCGTGGCATCTGGCCCGTGCGCTCCTTTTTCAGGAGCACGCGGGCTTTTTTACGGGCCGCTGCAACTGCGCAGCGGCTTGCCCGCCAGCGCGGTCTTCAGGCCGTCCAGCTGGCTGCGCAGCGTGGCATCGACCGCGGGCAGGCGCAGGGTTTCGCCGCGCAGCTCGGCGCGCTCCACCACCACCCGCGCGCTGACCACGCCCTTGGTTTCCAGCTGCTTCAGCGCGGCGTTGGCATTGGCCTGGCTCGAATAGCGGCCCAATGAGAGGCCGGGCTGCAACGCCGGCACGGTGACGGCATCGAACACCACATTGCGGCGCCGCAGCTCGGACCGCTTGCGCTCGAGCGTCGATTCGTCGCTGTACCGGCCCATGTAGACCATCCAGCGCGCCGGTTCCACCTGCTCCTCCAGCTTCCAGCTGCCGGCGGGCCAGGTGGCCAGCGCCGCCTTCAGCGCAGCCACCTGCTGCGGCTCGAATGGCCCCGCTGTCAGGCACCCGGCGGGCCCCGAGGCAGGCGGCGCGGCCGCAATGGCGGCAACACCCGCATTGGCCCGGCGCGCGGCCTCGCTGGCGGCCAGCACCCGGATGCTGGCCGGCTGGACCTGGCTGGTCAGGCGCTGCGGCTCCGACACCGGGGCCCGCGCCAGCCCGACCAGGCCAAGCCAGCCCTGGCTCCATGCGAAATAAGCGCCATTGGCGAGTACGAGCAGCAGGAATGCCAGGCGCACCATGGGCGTGCTCAGCCGGCCGGGGAACACGACGCTGTGTACATGCCGCTCAGGCCGGCCGCACCGTGACTTCGGCGCTGGTGATTTCCTTGACGCAGACCGCCGTCTGCACCAGCAGGGCGCCGTCGGCATTGACGCCGCAGGCCACCCCCTCCAGCGGCGCTTCGGCCGCCGGCCCGGCGGCGGTGGGCGTGACCCGCACGGCGCGGCCCCGCAGCACGTCGCGCTGCTCGAAGGCCGCACGCGCTGCGGCAAAGCCCCGCGCCTCGAACGCCAGGATGGCCTGCAGCAGCGGTATCGCCAGCCGCTGCAGTGCCAGCGGGGCATCCATCCCGGGCTCCAGTTCCTGCAGGCCCGCCGGTGCGGTGGCCAGGCCCTCTGCGGGCGGGCAGCCGATGTTGATGCCGACCCCCACCACCACGTAGCGCTGGCCGCCCACCGTCGCCGTTTCGATCAGGATGCCGCCGAGCTTGCGGTCGTCCAGCCAGAGGTCGTTGGGCCATTTGAGGCCGATGCGCGGGTGCAGGCTGGCGGCAATGCTGGCCCCCACGGCCAGCGACAGGCCCGACCAGTCGGCCGGCGCCAGCGGCAGCCCCAGCGAGAACGTGAGTGCATCACCGGGCTGGCTGGTCCAGCTGCGTCCCAGCCGGCCGCGGCCGGCGGTCTGGGCCTCGGCCACCAGCAGCACCGGCGCGGCCTGGCCGGCGCGGGCGCGTCGCATCAGCTCGCTGTTGGTGGAATCGACGGTGGGCAGGATTTCGACGGTGAAATCCGGCGGCAGGGGCACTGCCGCTTCCCAGATGGCTTCAGCAGTCCATTTCACACCGGTCTCCTCGGGTTCAGCGGCGTTTCGGTGCCAGCAGGGTGCCGCGGCAGCTTTTGGCGCCGCACCAGCACGGGTATTCGGCCTTGAGCTTCTTGGTGTAACGCTCGTCGATGATGAGGCCGTAGTCGTAGTTCAGCTCTTCGCCGGCGGGAATGTTGCGCAGCGCCTTGATGAAGATGCGGCCGTCCTGCTCGTCGGCCTCGCAGTTCGGGTCGCAGCTGTGGTTGATCCAGCGGGCCGAATTGCCGCCGTGCTTGGCATCGATCACCCGCTTCTCGTCGACATGGAAGTAGAAGGTATGGTTCGGGTCCGCAGGGTCGTGCGGGTGCCGGCGCTGTGCTTCTTTCCAGGTGATGACTTCGCCGATGTACTCGATCAGCGTTTCGCCCTCGGCGAGGTCCTGCGCCGCGAACACACCCTTGCCATGGACGCCGGAACGGCGGACCTGGATACGGCGACCTGAGGAAAACGTGGGGTTTTTGGACACAGGCAAAAAATTTGGTATGTTGAATTCAGGGGTGCGCGCGTGTGCGTGCCCGCGTGTGTGCGCATGCGCACGCGAGGACACTGGATTGTAATTAGATGAAAACACTGGTCATTGCAGAGAAGCCATCCGTCGCCCAAGACATCGTGCGGGCCCTCACACCCGTTGCCGGAAAGTTCGACAAGGCGGATGAACATTTCGAGAACGAACAGTACGTGGTCACCAGCGCGGTGGGCCACCTGGTGGAGATCCAGGCGCCGGAAGAATTCGACGTGAAGCGCGGCAAGTGGAGCTTTGCCCACCTGCCGGTGATTCCGCCGCACTTCGATCTGAAGCCGATCGACAAGACCAAGACGCGGCTGAACGCCATCGTCAAGCTGGCCAAGCGCAAGGATGTGGGTGCGCTGGTGAACGCCTGTGACGCGGGGCGTGAGGGTGAGCTGATCTTCCGGCTGATCCAGCAGTACGCCAAATCCAAACACCCGGTGACACGGCTGTGGCTGCAGTCGATGACGCCGCAGGCCATCCGCGACGGCTTCACCCACCTGCGCAGCGACAAGCAGATGCTGCCGCTGGCCGACGCCGCACGCTGTCGCTCCGAGGCCGACTGGCTGGTGGGCATCAACGGCACGCGGGCCATGACGGCCTTCAACTCGCGCGACGGTGGCTTCTTCCTGACCACCGTGGGCCGCGTGCAGACGCCCACGCTGAGCGTGGTGGTGGAGCGCGAGGAGCAGATCCGCAAGTTCATCAGCCGCGATTACTGGGAAATCCATGCCCAGTTCGCCGCCGAGGCAGGGGTGTACCCGGGCAAGTGGTTCGACCCGAAATGGAAAAAGGATGCCGACGACGCCGAGAAGCGCGCCGACCGGGTGTGGAGCGCGCGCGAGGCCCAGGCCGTCGCCGATGCGGTGCGGGGCCAGCCCGCCACCGTCACCGAGGAAAGCAAGCCCACCACCCAGGCCTCGGCCGCGCTGTTCGACCTGACCTCGCTGCAGCGCGAGGCCAACGGCAAGTTCGGCTTTTCCGCCAAGACCACGCTGGCCATCGCACAGAGCCTGTACGAGCGCCACAAGGCGCTGACCTACCCGCGTACCGATTCGCGCGCG
>DASWYJ010000244.1:0-2835 GCA_036405035.1 Burkholderiaceae bacterium | reverse complement strand
GTAGAGCCGGAAGGAGTTGTCGAGATCCTGGCCGAAAAATTGTGCCGGTGGCACGGTGAGGCCCCCGCTGCCGCCGGTCAGGCTGCTGAAATGCGAGAAGACGAAATGCGCGATGACGCCGGCCGCGATGGTGGCAATCGCCAGGTACAGGCCTTTGACGCGTAGCGACGGCAGCCCCACTACCACGCCGGCCACCATGGCCACCACGCCACCCGCCAGCAAATTAACGATGAAGGGCGACCCGTAGCGGGTTTGCAAAATGCCCACCGTATAGGCACCCAGGCCCATGAAGGCAGCCTGGCCCAGGCTCACAAGGCCGGTGTAGCCGGTCAGGATGTTCAGGCCGGTCGTGCTGGCGATGTTGATGGTGACCAGGCAGGCCAGGTACAGCCAGTATTCGCTGGCCATGAACGGAAAGGCCAGCAGCGCCAGCACCAGAATGCCCGCCCAGACCTGCTGGGTGCGGCTGTCGAACAACGCCGTGTCGGCGGCGTAGCTTTGTTTGGCGGAACCGATCCTCATTACAGTCTTTCGATTTCGTGGGTGCCGAACAGGCCGTAGGGCCTGACCATCAGGATCAAAACCAAAAGGCTGAAGGTGGCCAAAATCTTGTATTCACCACCGAGATAGAAGCCCGCCATCGCTTCCACCAGGCCAACGATGATGCCGCCCACCAGCGCGCCCAGCACGCTGTCGAGCCCACCGAAAATCACCACCACCAGCACCGACAGGCCGAACACGCCCATGGCTGACGAGATGCCGCCGATGGAGCCGACCACGATGCCGGCCACGCCGGCGATCATGGCCGCGGCCACCCAGGACAGCGAGAACACCCGGGGCACGTTGATGCCCATGGAGTAGGCGGCGGCCTGGTCGGAGGCGGTGGCGCGCAAGGCCACGCCGCCGCGCCAGAAGCGGAACAACAGCAGCACCGCAGCGATCAGCGCCACCGCAATCCAGAAGCCGTAGAAGATCTTGGGCGAAATGAAGGCCTCGCCCACCACGATGGGCTGGTTGGGCAGGAACTCGGGCAGGCGTTGCTGGTCGGCCGTCCAGATGAGTTCCACCAGGCCGATCAGCATGGACGACAGGCCCACGGTGACCATGAACGAGGAGATGGGCGATTCGCCCAGCATGGGGCGGATCAGCGTGCGCTCGATGAGCGCGCCGAACGCGCCCGATACCAGCAGCGCTCCGGGGATCGCCAGCCAGATCGGCAGGCCCATGCCGGCCGAGAACGCGAAGAAGATGTAGGCGCCGAACATCAGCATGTCGCCAATGGCCAGGTTGACCACCTTGGTGGCCTTGTAAATCATCACGAAGGCCAGGCCGGTGAGGGCGTACAGGCCCCCGGTGCCCAGGCCGGCCAGGCTGATCTCGAACAGCAGCCACCAGTCGAAGTTCATGCGGCGCTCCGGGAATGGAGGCGGGCGGCACCGGCCTGCGCCACCTGCTGGAAGCGGGCGCGCAGCACGTCGATGTTGCCGGCACCCAGGTAGGCTTTCACCACCTCGGGGTTGTTCTGCACTTCGGCGGGCAGGCCGCTGGCGATGACCTGGCCGAAGTTCAGCACGACCACGTGGTCTGACAGGTCCATCACCATGCCCATGTCGTGCTCCACCATCAGCACCGTCACGCCCCATTCACGCCGCACTTCCAGGATGAAGCGCGCCATGTCCTCGGTTTCCTCGCGGTTCATGCCGGCCACCGGTTCATCGAGCAGCAGCAGCTTGGGTTTCATCGCCAGCGCGCGGGCCAGCTCCACCCGCTTCTGCAGGCCATAGGACAGCGCCGACACCGGCGCCTTGCGGATGTGGTCGATCTCCAGGAAATCGATGATGCGTTCCTCGATTTCCTCGCGCAGCGCTGCTTCCTCGCGGCGGGCGGCCGGGCTGTAGAACAGCGCGCCCAGCGGGCCGGTTTTCAGGTGGCAGTGGCGGCCGAGCTTGATGTTGTCGAGCACGGTCATGCCGCGGAACAGCGCGATGTTCTGGAAACTGCGGGCCAGGCCCAGCGCTGCGCGTTTGGGCGGTGGCAGCGGGCCGATATCTTTTCCATCGAACACCATGCTGCCGGTGGCCGGGGTGTAGAAGCCGGAGATGGTGTTGAACACCGAGGTCTTGCCCGCGCCATTGGGGCCGATCACCGAGGTGATGGAGCCGGGCTGCACGGTGAAACTCACGCCATTGAGCGCCTTCACGCCGCCAAAGGCCAGCGTCAGGTTGTCAACGGTCAACAGGGCGTTGTCGGTCATGGGTCCGTTCGGGTGGGCAACGGGCCGAACCACATGCACTCCATGCTGCAGTAGTTTTCGACTCGTCAGTAACCCCGTTACCTTACATTCGGAGTCCCGTCCCGTGCGACGGGATTTACCCTGATCGACGGCGGCAGGCCTACCCGAGTGTGTAGGCGCCGCCGCGCTCCAGCGCCCGCTGGTAGGCCGGGCGGGCGCGGATACGCTGCACGAAGTCGGTGATGTGGGGCCGGCCGGTGCCGAGGCCACGCGCCACGGCTGCCTCCAGCGGGAAACTCATCTGGATGTCGGCCGCCGAGAAATCGGCGCCCACGAACCAGGGGCGCTGCGCCAGTTCGCTGTTGATGAAATCCAGATGCTGGGCGATCTGCGGGCCGATGAAGGCCTTGGTCGCACCGCGTGCGATGGCGCGCGCCACCGGTCGCACAAAGAAGGGCATGGGCGCTCGCTGCACCTCGTCGAACACCAGCTTGAGCAGCAGCGGCGGCATGGCCGAACCTTCGGCGTAGTGCAGCCAGTAGGTGAACCGCAGGCGCTCATCGCTGCCCGGTGGCGGTGCGAGCCGGCCCTGGCCATGGCGC
>DASWYJ010000243.1:0-24418 GCA_036405035.1 Burkholderiaceae bacterium | reverse complement strand
AGCCGGCGGCGGATGGCGTACAGGGTCTGGCGAAAGGCCTCCCACTGCTGGGTTTCGGTGCCTTCCGTGGCCGATGGGTCGGGGTAGCCCCAATGGGCCGTGGCGGGTTGGCCCGGCCAGTAGGGACAGGCCTCGCCTGCGGCGTTGTCGCAGACGGTGATGACCAGGTCCATCCGGGGTGCATCGGGCAGGGCGAACACGTCCCAGCTCTTGCTGTGCAGCCCGTCGGTTGCCATACCGGCCGCCTGCAGCACGGCCAGTGCCAGCGGGTGCGGCTGCTGCTGGTCGCGGGGGCTGCTGCCGGCGGAATAGGCACGAAAGCGGCCTGCGCCCAGGTGGTTCAGCAAGGCCTCGGCGAGGATACTGCGGGCCGAATTGTGGGTGCACAGGAACAGCACGTTCAGGGGAAGAGTGGTCATAAATATCTCCGGCAGGATGAATGGGTGTCAGCAGGTAGTGCAGGAACCGGCCTCGGTGGCCGCACAGGGCAGGCCTTCACAGCAGTGCTCGGTGAGGTAGCCGAGCAGGGCCTGCATGCGACCGAAATCGGCGCGGTAGATCAGGTTGCGGCCACGCGGCTCGCTGTGCACCAGGCCGGCGTGGGCCAGCTCTTTGAGGTGGAACGACAGCGCACTGGGTGCCACTCCCAGCGCGAGGGCCATCGCACCGGGCGTGAGGCCCTCCGGGCCGGCCACGACCAGCGCACGGAAGGCCCGCAGGCGCTGCGCCTGGGCCAGTGCGGCCAGCGCACGGACAACCTGGGCTTCGTCGGTGGGGGGGATTGATGTTTCCATATTTCAAGTATATTTGAAATGTTGAAATACATACAACCCACCGAAACCACCCCCTTCTGTGACCCCCATGTCCACCGACAATGTCCCCATGGCTTCCATCATGATTTACCACAACCCCGCCTGCGGCACGTCGCGCAATGTGCTGGGCCTGATCCACAACGCCGGTCTGGTGCCGGTTGTCATCGAGTACCTGCAACATCCACCCAGCCGCGATGAGCTGCTGGAGTTGCTGGCGCGCATGCGCATGCCCGCGCGCGAGCTGCTGCGGCAGAAGGGCACCCCGTTCGATGCACTGGGCTTGGGCGACCCGACACTCACCGACGACCACCTGATCGACGCGATGCTGGCGCACCCGGTGCTCATCAACCGGCCCATCGTGGTCACGCCGCTGGGCGCGCGGCTGTGCCGGCCTTCGGAAACGGTGCTCGACATCCTGCCCGCGCTGCAGCAGGGCGCTTTCAGCAAGGAAGACGGCGAGCCGGTGATCGATGCCGGGGGCCAGCGTGTCCGCTGAGCGGGCCGGTCTGCCCCAGCTCGACGCCGGCAGTTTCCGCATCCCCGATCCAGCCGCGCTGCACGGCGCGCGTGCGGCCCATCCGCCGCGCATCCTGCTGCTGTACGGTTCGCTACGCGCACGCTCGTTCAGCCGGTTGCTTGCCGAAGAAGCGGCGCGCCTGCTGCAGGCCATGGGGGCCGAAACCCGTTTCTTCGATCCCCACGGCCTGCCGCTGCCCGACGACGCGCCCGAGTCGCATCCCAAGGTGCAGGAGCTGCGGCAGCTTGCGGCCTGGAGCGAGGGCATGGTGTGGAGCACACCCGAGCGCCACGGCGCGATGACCGGCATCATGAAGGCGCAGATCGACTGGATTCCGCTAGCCGACGGCGCGGTGCGGCCCACGCAGGGCAAGGTGTTGGCGCTGATGCAGGTCAGTGGTGGTTCGCAGTCGTTCAATGCCGTCAACCAGCTGCGCGTGCTGGGCCGCTGGATGCGTATGCTGACCATCCCCAACCAGTCGTCAGTGGCCAAGGCCTTCCAGGAGTTCGACGAGGCCGGCCGCATGCAGCCGTCGGCCTACTACGACCGCGTGGTCGACGTCATGGAAGAACTGGTCAAGTTTGTCTGGCTCACCCGCGACGTGGCGCCCTACCTGGTAGACCGCTACAGCGAGCGCCGCGAAAGCGCCGCACAACTCTCCGCGCGCGTCAACCAGCGCGCGCTCTGACGCGGCGCGCGCATGGAGTCGGCCGCCCCACGCTCCCCGCTGCGCCTCGTGCTGGTGCTCGGCAGCACGCAGACCCTGGCCTGGGCGTCGAGCTACTACCTGCCCGCCATCCTGGCCGAACCGATGGCGCGCGAGCTGGGCCTGGAGCATGCCTGGGTGTTCGCGGCGTTCTCGGCGGCGCTGCTGGTATCGGCCGTGTTCGGCCCGGCCGTGGGTCGGCGCATCGATGCCCGGGGCGGCCGCGGCATGCTGGCCTGTTCCAGCGGGGTGTTTGCGGCAGGCCTGGTGTTGCTGGCGACTGCGCAGGGCGTGTGGGGCATGGCGCTGGCCTGGCTGGTGACAGGAGTCGCCATGGGCATGGGGCTCTACGACGCCGCCTTTGCCACGCTGACACGGCAACTGGGCCTGCGCGCGCGGAGCGCAATCACCGGTGTCACCTTGATGGGGGGCTTCGCCAGTACGCTGGGCTGGCCGCTCACCGCCTGGCTGGAAGGCGCCTGGGGTTGGCGCAGCGCCTGCCTGGTGTGGGCTGCGGTGCATCTGCTGGTGGCGTTGCCCCTGCATGCGCTGCTGGTGCCGGCGCCGCCAGCGCAGGAAGCCGCGGCGGTGGGTGCTGGCGGTGCCACCCGGCCCGCCTCGCCGCTGCTGCTGGGCCTGCTGGCCTATGTATTTGCCGCGGGCTGGTTTGTCTCGACCGCGATGGCGGCGCATCTGCCCCGCCTGCTGGAGATGGCGGGCTCGGCGCCCGGGGTGGCGGTGGCCGCTGCCGCGCTGGTGGGGCCGGCGCAGGTGCTGGCCCGGCTGTTTGAATTCAGCCTGCTGGGCCGTTTCCATCCGCTGGTATCGGCCGCGCTGGCGGCCAGCCTGCATCCGCTGGGGGCGGTGCTGTTTGTGCTGGGCGGGGCGCCTGCGGCGGCCTTTGCGCTGCTGCATGGCGCGGGCAATGGCCTGCTCACCATTGCCGCTGGCACATTGCCCCTGGTGCTGTTCGGGGCCAGCGGCTATGGCCGTCGCCAGGGCTGGCTCACCGCACCGGCCCGGGCGTTGCAGGCGGTCGCGCCCCTGCTGTTTGCGGTGCTGTTGGAGCAGCTGGGCAGCAGCGTGCTGGTGGTGTCGTCGGCACTGCTGCTGGGCGCGCTGGTGGCCGTGGGTTGCATCGCCTGGCAACTGCGCCAGCGCTGAGCCACCTGGCCGCCCGGCGCGGCGGGTTGTCACACAACTGCCATGTGATCGCCACATTTCCGTCATCGCGGGGCTGCACCATGGAGGCATTGCAAAAGCCCTTGTCCATGTACTGCGATCCAACCCTGTCCACCCACCGCATGCGCCGTGCGCTACTGCGCATGCTGCCGGTGCGTGGCCATCCAGGCCGGTATGCCAGCCCCGGTATCCGGGGCTTTTTTATGGGTGTGGCTGGCGCGAAGACCGCTTGATGAAGGAGAAAATAATGAAAGAACTGCCGATTCCCACCTTTCCACTCTCACCGGTGGCCCACGCGCTGCCAAGGGGGTCACTTCACCGACCGGACCCTGCTCGCCATGAAGCAGTCGCTGCGCCGGGGCGCGGCGGCATTCAGGTGGCGTGGGCGCAGCATCTCGACGAAGTCCGTCAGGCACAACGCCTGAGGTACGACATCTTCTGTGGCGAGATGGGTGCCCGGCTCAGCACCCCGTTGCCGGGCTACGACGTCGATGTGTTCGACGACTTCTGCGAACACCTGCTGGTGCGCGATGAAGCCACACAGGAAGTGATTGGCACCTACCGCGTGCTCACCCCGGCCCAGGCCCGCCGCATCGGCAGCACCTACAGCGACACCGAATTCGACCTGACCCGGCTGCGCAGCCTGCGCACACGCATGGTGGAACTGGGCCGCAGCTGTGTGCATGCCGACCACCGGCATGGGGGCGTCATCATGGCGCTGTGGGGTGCGCTGGCGGGCTTCATGGTGCGCAACCAGCTCGACACCATGATTGGCTGCGCCAGCATTCCGATGCTGCACAACGGCGTGGTCAGCGGCGATGCGGCGGCCAGCATCTGGAACCAGGTACGGCAGACGCACCTGGCCCCGATCGAATACCACGTGCTGCCGCGCCTGCCGCTGCCGGTGGACCGGCTCGATGGCTCGCTGGTGGTGGAGCCTCCGGCGCTGATCAAGGGCTATCTGCGCCTGGGTGCCAAGGTGCTGGGTGCGCCCGCCTGGGACCCGGATTTCAACTCGGCCGACCTGCCGATGCTGATGCGCATCGCCGATCTGCCTCCCCGCTACCGCAAGCATTTCCTGGGGGCCTGATGCGCACGGTGTTCGAGCGCAGCGAATCGCCCGGACAGCCCTGGGAGCCCTGGCTTGCCGCCACTGCTGCGGAAACCGATACCGACGACGAGCGTCCGCGCTTTCGCGCCGTCTTCATTTCCGACCTGCACCTGGGCACACCGGGATGCCAGGCGGCGGCGCTGCTCGATTTCCTCAAGCACCACCCGAGCGAGCATCTGTACCTGGTGGGCGACATCGTCGACGGCTGGCAGTTGCGCCGGCGCTGGTTCTGGCCACAGCTGCACAACGACGTGGTGCAGAAGCTGCTGCGCCGGGCCCGCAAAGGCTGCCAGATAACCTATGTGCCGGGCAACCATGACGAGTTCGCGCGCGACTTCATCGGCCACAGCTTCGGCGGCATCGCGGTGGCCGGCGAAGCGGTGCACACCACGGCCGATGGCCGTCGCCTGTGGGTGATCCATGGCGACTATTTTGACGGCGTGGTGCAGTGCGCGAAGTGGCTGGCCTACCTGGGCGACAACCTCTACGAATTCACCCTCAAGCTCAACCGCTACCTCAACACCTTGCGCGCACGCCTGGGGCTGCCGTACTGGTCGCTGTCGGCCTACCTGAAGCACAAGGTGAAGAAGGCCCTGTCGTACATCAACGATTTCGAGATGGCCGTTGCGCACGAGGCGCAGCAGCGGGGGCATCAGGGCGTGGTCTGCGGCCATATCCACCGGGCCGAGATGCGCGAGATCGGCGGTACGCTGTACTGCAACGACGGTGACTGGGTGGAGAGCCGCACCGCACTGGTCGAGCACATGGACGGCCGGCTGGAACTGGTGCACTGGCGGGCCGATCCCGACTCGCTGGAATACCGCCAGCAACAGGCCACCACCCCCGCGGCGCCCTGCGGCACGGTCGTCGCATGAACATAGCGCTGGTTACCGATGCCTGGCTGCCGCAGGTCAACGGGGTGGTCACGACCCTGGTGGAACTGGTGGGCGCGTTGCAGCAGCAGGGCCACACGGTGACGGTGATCGAACCGGGCCAGTTCCGTACCCGCCCCTGTCCGGGCTACCCGGGCATCGATCTGGCGGTTCGGCCCCGGAAGACACTCACGGCGCTGCTCGATGCCACGGCGTTCGAAGCCATCCACATCGCCACCGAAGGCCCGCTGGGCTGGTGCGCGCGGCGCTACTGCCTGCGGCGCGGACTGGCCTTCACCACGGCCTTCCATACCAAGTTCCCGGAAATCCTGCATGCCGCGCTGCGCATTCCGCTGGCGTGGGGCTATGCGCTGTTCCGGCATTTCCACCGGCCTTCCTCGGGCGTCATGGTGCCCACGCAAGGGGTGCTGCGCATGCTGGAAGGGCGGGGTTTTCGCCATCTGCGCAGCTGGACCCACGGGGTCGATACCCGCCTGTTCGCCTTCCAGCCGGAACCGCTGCAGACCGGTCCGGCCGGTGCGCTGGCGCGGCCGGTTGCGCTGTTTGTCGGGCGGGTGTCGTACGAGAAGAACATCGAGGCCTTTCTGCAGCTGGATCTGCCCGGCAGCAAGATCGTCTGTGGCGTGGGCCCGGTGGAGGCCACGCTGAAGGCGCGGTATCCGCAGGTCCACTGGATGGGGGTGTTGCCGCGCGACACCCTGGCGCAGGTGTATGCGGCGGCCGATGTGTTCGTGTTCCCCAGCCGCTCGGAGACCTTTGGCCTGGTGATGCTGGAAGCGATGGCCTGCGGGACGCCGGTGGCCGCCTATCCGGTCGATGGGCCGCTGCAGGTGCTGGGCGAAGCCCATGCGGGTTTGCACGGCCAGGGCCGTGGCGGCGTGATGGATACCGATCTGCGCCGCGCCACGGAGGCCGCGCTGCAGGTGCCCCGGCATGAGGCCCGCACCCGGGCGCTGGAGTTCAGCTGGGCCGAAGCCACGCGGCAATTCCTGGCCCATCTGGTGCCGGCGCAGCCAGTGGACGCCCGCCGCGGGAACCGAGCCGTTCCGGGCGCTGTCACACCTTTGTCATCAAACCGCCATACGATGTAACACAGATATCCGGTATCCCTCCGGCAGACCGTTTTCCGATTCCGATGGCCCCGCACGCTGCCGATTCCCTTCCCCCACCAAAAGCCATCCCGCAAGCCGCCGTTGTGGCCGGCACCCTGACGCTGCTCGACCGCGACCACAGCATCCTGGCCTTCAACGAGCGGGTGCTCGACTGGGCGCGCCGGCACGATGTGCCCTTGCTGGAGCGGCTGCGGTACCTGTGCATCGTGTCGTCCAACCTCGACGAGTTTTTCGAGGTGCGGGCCGCGCCCCATCTCACGGCAGCGCAGGTGGGCGATCTCAAGGGCACATACAGCGTGGCGTCGTTCGAGGCTGTGTCCCGGGCCGCCCATGCGCTGGTGGCGCAGCAGTACGCGCTGTACAACGACGCCCTGATGCCGGTTTTCGCACGCAATGGCATCCGGCTGCTCTCCCACGGCGAACGCAATGCCACGCAGCGGCGCTGGGTCCGGGAATATTTCGAGCGCGAGGTGCGTCCGCTGCTGATTCCGGTGGGGCTCGATCCCGCCCATCCGTTCCCGCAGGTGGCGAACAAGTCGCTCAACTTCATCGTGCGCCTGGGCGGACGCGATGCCTTTGGCCGCGAGAACGAGATCGCCATCGTCAAGGTGCCGCGGGTGCTGCCCCGGGTGATCCGCCTGCCAGCCCGGGTGGCCGGCAAGACAACCGCTTTCGTGTCGTTGTCCAGCGTGATCCGCGCGCATCTGCCGGAGCTGTTCCCGGGCCGCGAAGTCGGGCAGTTCTCGCAGTTCCGGGTGACCCGGCATTCCGATCTCGCGGTCGATGAAGATGACGTGCAGAACCTGCGCACCGCGCTGCGCGAAGGCCTGGTGCTGCGCCACTATGGCCAGGCGGTGCGGTTGGAGGTGTCGGCCGGTTGTTCCGAATACCTCAGTGCTTTCCTGCTGCGCCAGTTCGATCTGCCCGAGGGCGCGCTGTACCGGGTGCATGGGCCGGTGAACCTGGTGCGCCTGACCCAGTTGATCGACATGGCCGATGCGCCCAAGCTGCTGTTCCCGCCGTACCAGCCCTGCTGGCCCCGGCAGATCCGGCAGGGCCAGCCGTTCTTCGAGCAGCTGCAGGAGGGCGATGTGCTGGTGCACCAGCCTTTCGAGAGCTTCGATGCGGTGCTGGCCTTCCTGCGCGAGGCGGTGAACGACCCGCAGGTGCTGGCCATCAAGCAGACCATCTACCGTGCCGGCACCGATTCGGAGCTGATGCAGTTGCTGCGCGAAGCCGTGCGCCGCGGCAAGGAAGTGACGGTGGTGGTGGAGCTGAAAGCCCGGTTCGACGAAGAGGCCAACATCAACTGGGCCGAGATGCTGGAGTCGATCGGTGCGCAGGTGGTGTACGGCGTGGTGGGCCTCAAGACCCATGCCAAGATGCTGCTCGTGACCCGCCGTGAAGGCCGGCAGCTGCGCCGCTATGCCCATCTGTCTACCGGCAACTACAACCCGCGCACTGCGCGGCTGTATACCGACCTGAGCCATTTCACCGCCGACCCCCTGCTGACATCCGACGTGGAAAACGTCTTCGGCCACCTCGCCAGCCACTGCCGGCTTCCGCGCTTGAACCGTGTCTGGCTGGCGCCGGTGCAGTTGCATGACCAGTTGATTGCCGCCATTGCCGCCGTAGGCAAGGCTGCGCAGCAGGGCGGGCCGGCCCGCATCGTGGCCAAGATGAACGCGCTGACCGATGAAGCGCTGATCGCCGCGCTGGTCCGCGCCGGGCAGCAGGGCGTGCAGATCGACCTGATCGTGCGTGGTGCCTGCATGCTGCCCGCGCAGGTGCCCGGCGTGACCGGCAACATCCGCGTGCGTTCGGTGATTGGCCGTTTTCTGGAGCATTCACGGGTGTTCTATTTCAGCCACGGGGGCGAGGAGCAGCTCTATCTTTCGAGCGCCGACTGGATGAGCCGCAACATGCTGCGCCGCATCGAACTGGCCTGGCCCGTGACGGACCCGGTGCTGCGCCAGCGGGTGATCGACGAATGCCTGGTGCCCTATCTGCATGACAGCGCCGACGCCTGGGACCTGCAGGCCGATGGCAGCTACCAGCGTGCGCCGGTCGTGGCGGGCGACGGGCCCCATGGCGCCCAGGCGGCATTGATGGTGCGCTACGGCGGCCAGCGTGCCGGCAAGACCCGGGACTGACACCATGGACCTGATTCTGTGGCGCCATGCCGAAGCCGAGGAACCCGCCGAAGGGGGCAGCGACCTGGAGCGTGCGCTGACCGCGCGCGGCGAAAAGCAGGCCAGCCGTATGGCGGCCTGGCTGGATCGCCAGTTGCCCGAGGGTGCGCGTGTGCTGGCCAGCCCGGCCCGGCGCACCGAGCAGACCGCGCTGGCCCTGGGCCGCAAATACAAGCTGCGCGACGAATTGCGGCCCGATGGCACCCCCGAGCAGCTGCTGGAGCTGGTGCAGTGGCCGTCAAGCCGGCTGCCGATCCTGGTGGTGGGGCACCAGCCGGTGCTGGGGCAAACCATTGCACGGCTGCTGCAGCTGTCGGAGGCCGAATGTGCGGTCCGCAAGGGCGCCGTATGGTGGCTGCGCCACCGTGCGCGCGGCGGTGAAGCCCGCACCGTGGTGGTGACGGTACAGGCTCCGGAACTGCTCTGACCGGGCCGGTCAGGCAGACTGGCTGGGGCGGCCCGTCTTGATGGCCGGCACACTGGCCAGCGCCGCCTGCAGCGCCGCATCGGACATGGCGGCCAGTGCCTTGATGCCGGCACGCAGCAGTTCGCTTTTCTTGGCTGGCTGGCCCAGCTTGGCGGCGCGCTGCTTCAGGTCGTCGAGCACGCTGTATTCGGTTTTCGGAATGGTGAAGCTGTCGCGCACCAGCTTGGGCTTTTTGGCCTTGGCGGGCTTGTCGGTGGCGCTTGCCGCAGGGGCTTTTCCGGGGGCTGCAGCCACCTTCTTTGCCGGGGGCTTGGTGGTCTTCTTGGCGCTGGGTGCGGCGGGTTTCGTTGCTGCCTTCACCGCCTTTACCGCCTTCTTGGCCGGTGCCGGCGCGGCTACAGCCTTCTTGCGGGCCGGGGCTTTTGCCGGTGCAGTTGCTGCGGGAGCCTGGGTGTCGTTGCCGGAGGAAGAAGTGGCCATGAATTTTCCTGAAAATGTAGAAACGGTGTAAACAGTTTATACCGTTTACACCGTTTCAGGCAATCAGGGGTGCGCAAACTGGCGTTCGGCGCAGGAGATATGCAGCAGCCATGGCGTTTTCTGCCAGGCCAAAGCCTCCTCGCGCAGCAAGTGGGCCGATTGCGGAAATGCCAGCGCCCAGGCCGGCGCGTGGTGCAGCGAGATGGTGCGCGCTGCGCCGGAGCCGCGCTCCAGCAGCAGGCCCTGCAGTTCCGGGTCGCGCCGGGCGTGGCACAGAATGACCGCCAGCCGCAGCGCGAGCAGCTGCACCACGAAATCGGCATCGGTGAAGTCGGCCTCGAGCTTGCGGAGCTTGCCGCGGTGGCCCAGCACCAGCAGGCCCAGGCGGTGCAGCTCGGGCACCGCGAAGCCGGGCACGTCGGCGTGGTCGAGGATGTAGGCACCGTGCTTGTGGTAGTCGCTGTGCGAGATCTGGAAGCCGATTTCATGCAGCTGGGCGGCCCAGACGAGCTTGCGCTCCATGCGTTCGGCGGCGGCCGCGTCATCGGTTTGCAGCTGGCCGAGCAGGTGGCTGGCCACGCGGGCCACGCGCTGAGCCTGTGCCGCGTCCACGGCGAAACGTGTGGCCAGCCGCTGCACCGAAGCGGCCCGCAGATCCACCTGGCCCTCGCGGCGGTCCAGCAGGTCGTACAGCACGCCGTGGCGCAGGCCGCCGGAGGCCACCTGCATGGTCTGGATGTCGAGCAGCTCAAATACTGCTTGCAGCACGCTCAGGCCGCCGCCGATCACGGCGCGGCGGTCGTCGCGCATGCCTTCCAGCCGCAGCCGGTCGATGTGCTGGGCGCGCAGCAACTTGTCGAGCAGCCATTCCAGGCCGTCGCGGGTGATCTGGCCGGCCGGCCAGCCGGCGGCGGTGAGCACGTCGCCCACCGCGCCGGCGGTGCCGGACGAGCCGTAGGCCACGTCCCAGCTGTCGCGGCGGAAGCTGCCCAGGGCTTCGTCGAGCACGGCCTTGGCGGCCACGCTGGCGGTGTGGAAGGCGCTGCGGCTGAGCTGGCCGTCGGCAAAGTACTTCATCGACCAAGCTACGCTGCCCACCCGGTAGGAGGCCATGGTGCCGGCCTCGTACCCCTGGCCGAGCACCATTTCCGTGGAGCGCCCGCCGATGTCGACGACCAGCCGGCGCTCGTCGGATTGCGGCAGGATATGGGCCACGCCCTGGTAGATGAGCCGGGCTTCCTCGAAGCCGGAGATCACGTCGATGGGAAAGCCGAGGATGCGGTGGGCCTGCTCCAGGAAGGCGTCGCGGTTGCGGGCTTCGCGCAGCGTCTGGGTAGCCACGGCGCGCACCTGCGCGCGGTCGAAGCCGGCGAGGCGTTCGCCGAAGCGGGCCAGGCAGTCCCAGCCGCGTTGCATGGCATCGGGGGTGAGGTTGCGCGCGGCGTCGAGGCCGCTGCCCTGGCGCACGGTTTCCTTCAGGTATTCGGTGCGGTGGATCTGGCCGTGGTCAACGCGGCCGATTTCGAGCCGGAAGCTGTTCGATCCCAGATCGACTGCGGCGAGGCGGGTTCCGTTTTGCATGGATTGGAGGCGTGAATGACCGGGGCAGCATAGCACTGCGCCGGGCCACCGCTGGCCGGTCGGCCAGACTGGGCGCATGGATGGGGAACAGGGGTGGCACAAGCCCCCGCACATCGCCGGCGTGCGGAGGCGTGGCGCATGCGGTGGTGCAGTATGCTATATATTAAATAGCAAACTATTTATACAGCACGCTGGGCAAGGCCTGATTTGCCTTGAATTTTCCGGTATCAGCGCTTGACGGGTGGAAGCAGCACGCGGTCGACCACATGCACCACACCGTTGCTGGCCACGATGTCGGCCTGCTGCACCACGGCGTCTTCCACGGTCACGAAACTGCCGGTCTTCGACAGGGCCACATCGGCTCCGTTCAGGGTCTTGGCATTGCTGTTCTTGATGTCCGCCGCGGTGGCCTTGACCGGCAGCACATGGTAGGCCAGCACGGCTTTCAGCTTGGCGGGGTCCTGGGCCAGCTCGTCCAGGGTTTTGGCCGGTACGGCCTTGAAGGCGTCGTTGTTCGGCGCGAATACGGTATAGGGGCCGCCTGCCTGCAGGGTGTCGGTCAGCCCGGCCTTGGCAACCAGGCCGTTGAGGGTGCTGAGCGCGGGATTGCCGGCGATGCTGTCGGATACGGAAACCGGGGCCGAAGGGGTGGCGCAGCCGGCAAGGGCGGCGGCCAGAACGAGGGTGGTGATGCTGAGGCGGTAGGTCATGGCGGCTCCCAAACAGGACAAGAATGGGGGCCAGCTTAGGGTTGCTGCGTGACATCCATATGACGGTGTTGTGACGGTGATGGACCGCTGCTCACGGTGTCACAAGCCCGCCATGCCGCACGGTTGTAGCCGAAATGTCATGCCAATGTCACAAAGCCTTTCTACAGTGAGCCCATCTGTTTAACCCTTGCGAAGGTCCTTCGATGCAATCTGTTCTCCAATCCGCTGTCGCCACCGTGGTGGGAATCGCCGCGCTGTCCCTGTCTTCCCTGGCGGCCGCGCAGGATGTGACCGGTGCGGGTGCAAGCTTCCCGGCGCCGCTGTATTCCAAATGGGCTTCGGACTACAACAAGTCCACCGGCGTCAAGGTGAACTACCAATCGGTGGGTTCGGGTGCCGGCCTGAAGCAGATTGAAGCGAAGACCGTGGATTTCGGTGCCTCGGATGCACCGCTGAAAGACGAAGAGCTGGCCAAGAAGGGCCTGCTGCAGTTCCCCACCGTGATTGGCGGCGTGGTGCCCGTTGTCAACATCAAGGGCATCGCCCCGGGCCAGCTGAAGCTCAGCGGCCAGGTGCTCGGCGACATCTACCTCGGCAAGATCGCCAAGTGGACCGACCCCGCCATCAAGGCGCTGAACCCTACGCTGGCATTGCCGGATGCCGACATCGCCCCGGTGCGCCGTGCCGACGGCTCGGGCACCACCTTCATCTTCACCAACTACCTGAGCAAGGCGAACGCCGAGTGGAAGTCCAAGGTCGGTGAAGGCACGGCCGTGAACTGGCCCGCCGGCGCCGGCGGCAAGGGCAATGAAGGCGTGGCCGCTTTCGTGGGCCGCCTGCCCAACTCGATCGGCTATGTGGAATACGCCTACGTCAAGCAAAACAAGATGACGTTTGCCCAGCTGCAGAACAAGGACGGCCATTTCGTGTCGCCCGACGACTCGGCCTTCAAGGCGGCCGCAGCCGGTGCCGACTGGGCCAAGAGCTTCTACCAGATCCTGACCGAGCAGCCTGGCAAGGACGCCTGGCCCATCACCGGTGCCACCTTCATCCTGATGCAGAAGGTGCAGGACAAGCCTGCCCAGGCCACCGCGTCGCTCAAGTTCTTCGACTGGGCCTACAAGAACGGCGACACCACCGCCGACGGCCTGGACTATGTTCCCATGCCCGCCAGCGTCAAGACTGTGATCGAGAAATCCTGGGGCGAGATCAAGGACACGTCGGGCAAGGCCATCGCGTACAAGTAAGAGCGGCATCGCAAACAGCACAAGACCCCAAAGAAAGGCGTGCAAGGTGTCTTCTACACTCTCACCCAATGACACTAACCTGGGCCTTTCCACGAAGGCTCTCCCCCGCTCCATGAGCCTGCCGCCTTCTCCCCGCGCCACCCGGACCGGGCCCGTGGTTGACCGTTTGTTTGCCTGGGCCGCCAAAGGCGCTGCACTGCTGACGCTGGCCCTGCTGGTGGGCATCATGCTGTCGCTGGTGGTGAGCGCCTGGCCGGCGATCGCCCAGTTTGGGCTGGGTTTCCTGACCTCCACGGTCTGGGACCCGGTGAAAAACGAGTACGGCGGCCTGGTGATGATCTACGGCACAGTGATGACATCGCTCATCGCGCTGGTGATTGCCGTGCCGGTCAGTTTTGGCATTGCGCTGTTCCTCACGGAACTGTCGCCGGCCTGGCTGAAACAGCCGCTGGGCACTGCTATTGAGTTGCTCGCTGCGGTGCCGTCCATCGTGTACGGCATGTGGGGCCTGCTGGTGTTCGGCCCGATCCTGGCCGAATATGTGCAGAAACCGGCACAGGCCGTGTTCGGTGGCGTTCCCTACATCGGCGCATTCTTCTCCGGCCCGCCGGTGGGTATCGGCATTCTGTCGGCCGGCATCATCCTGGCGATCATGGTGATTCCGTTCATCGCCTCGGTGATGCGCGACGTGTTCGAAGTCACGCCCACGCTGCTGAAGGAATCGGCCTACGGCCTGGGTTCAACCACCTGGGAGGTGGTTTCCAAGGTGGTGCTGCCGTACACCAAGACCGGTGTCATTGGCGGCATCATGCTCGGCTTGGGCCGGGCCCTGGGTGAAACCATGGCGGTGACGTTCGTCATCGGCAACTTCAACCAGCTCGATTCGCTGAGCCTGTTCCAGGCAGCCAACAGCATCACCTCGGCGCTGGCCAACGAATTCGCCGAAGCCGGCGAAGGGCTCCACCAGGCCTCGCTCATTTATCTCGGACTGGTGCTGTTCTTCATCACGTTCGTGGTGCTGATGCTGTCCAAGATCATGCTGGCCAAAATGAAGAAAAGCGAAGGGAAAAAGACATGAACGCCACGCTCGAAGCGCAACGGCTGGCCATGTACAGCCAACGCAAGCGCACCAACCAGATCGCGCTGGTCCTGTCGTTGATGGCCATGGCCTTTGGCCTGGTCTGGTTGTTCTGGATTCTCTGGGAAACGGTCCGGCTGGGCATCAGCGGGCTGACCTGGGCCACCCTGACGCAGATGACGCCTCCCCCGAACGAGGAAGGTGGCCTGGCCAATGCCATTTATGGATCGGTGCTGATGGTCGGCCTCGCCACTTTTGTGGGGACACCGGTGGGCATTTTTGCCGGCATCTACCTGGTGGAATACGAACCGCATGGCTGGCTGGCGTCCACCACCCGTTTCGTCAATGACATCCTGCTGTCAGCGCCGTCCATCGTGATCGGCCTGTTCATCTACGCGGTGATCGTTGCGCGCTTCAATTCATTCTCGGGCTGGGCTGGTGTACTGGCATTGGCATTGCTGGTCATTCCCATCGTGATCCGCACCACCGAGAACATGCTGCAGCTGGTGCCCTCGGGCCTGCGCGAGGCGGCCTACGCCCTGGGCACACCGAAGTGGAAGGTCATCCTGAGCATCACGCTGAAGGCCGCACGTGCCGGTGTGCTCACCGGGATTCTGCTGGCCGTGGCACGCATTGCCGGCGAAACCGCTCCCTTGCTGTTCACTGCCCTCAGCAACCAGTTCTGGACTTCCGACCTCAACGGGCCCATGGCGAGCCTGCCGGTGACGATCTTCAAGTTTGCGCTGAGCCCCTATGAAAACTGGCAGAAGCTGGCCTGGGCGGGGGTGTTCATCATCACGCTGGCGGTTCTGGGCCTGAACATTCTGGCGCGCGTGCTGACACGCAACAAGGACTGAGCCGCGGAGGCCTTCTCAACCGAACCACATTCCATCAAAGTTGACCATGGACACCTATACCACCACCAGCAGCCAGTCCAAGATTTCAGTGAAAGACCTGAACTTCTACTACGGCAAGTTCCACGCGCTCAAGGGCATCAACCTGGAAATTCCCGAGAAGAAGGTCACTGCCTTCATCGGCCCGTCGGGCTGCGGCAAGTCCACGCTGCTGCGCATTTTCAATCGCATGTACGAGCTGTATCCCGAGCAGCGTGCCGAAGGCGAGATCCTGCTCGACGGCGAGAACCTGCTGACCTCCAAGACCGATGTGGCGCTGATCCGCGCCAAGGTCGGCATGGTGTTCCAGAAACCCACCCCGTTCCCGATGTCGATCTATGACAACGTGTCTTTCGGTGTGAAGCTGTTCGAGAACCTCAACAGCAGCGACATGGACGACCGGGTGGAGTGGGCACTGCGCAAGGCGGCGCTGTGGACTGAAGTGAAAGACAAGCTCAACCAGAACGGTGCCAGCCTGTCCGGTGGCCAGCAGCAGCGGCTGTGCATTGCGCGCGGCATCGCCATCAAACCCGAGGTGCTGCTGCTCGACGAACCCTGCTCGGCGCTCGATCCGATCTCTACCGCCAAGGTGGAAGAACTGATTGCTGAGTTGAAGAACGACTACACGGTGGTCATCGTGACCCACAACATGCAGCAGGCCGCCCGCTGCAGCGACTACACAGCCTACATGTACCTGGGCGATCTGGTGGAGTTCGGTGCCACCGAGCAGATGTTCTTCAAGCCCACGCGCAAAGAGACAGAAGACTACATCACAGGCCGGTTTGGTTAATGAAAATGGGTGGGACTGACCTGCAGTCCTGCCTCCCAACTGACTAAGGACTTTCATGCCCGATAAACATCTCTCTACCCAGTTCGACAGCGAACTCAACAGCGTTTCGGCCCGCGTGATGGAACTGGGCGGACTCGTCGAGTCGCAGATCCGCCAGGCCGTCTACGCGCTGTCGCAGTTCAGCGCCGAGGTGGCCCAGCAGGTGACCGACATGGAGAGCCGCGTCAATGCGATGGAAGTCGAGATCGACCGCGAACTCTCGTCCATCATCGCCCGGCGCCAGCCCACCGCGCGCGACCTGCGCCTGCTGATCGCCATCTCCAAGACCACCGCCAACCTGGAGCGGGTGGGCGACGAGGCGGAAAAGATCGCCCGTATGGTCAAATCCATCATCAACAGCGGCTCGGCCCGCGCGCTGCCATCCAGCGATCTGCGGGTGGCTGCCGAACTCGCCTCCGGCCTGCTGCGCAAGGCACTCGATGCGTTTGCCCGGTTGGACGTCAAGACCGCCGTTACCATCCTGAAGGACGACGACCTGATCGACAAGGAGTTTGATGGCTTTGTGCGCAAGCTCATCACCTACATGATGGAAGACCCGCGCACCATTTCCCCCAGCCTGGATCTGCTGTTTCTGGCCAAGGCCATCGAGCGGATTGGCGATCACGCCAAAAACATTGCAGAATTCATCATCTACATCGTCAAGGGTGAGGATGTGCGGCACACGTCGATGGACCACATCGAATCGGCCGTCAAGTAACGCATGAAATACCAGCCCCGCGTACTGATCGTTGAGGATGAACCGGCCATCGCTGAACTGGTGGCGGTCAATCTGCGCCACAACGGTTTCCAGCCGATCTGGGCGGAAGACGGCGATGCGGCGCAGCGCGAGCTGGATGCGGTGCTGCCCGATGCCATCCTGCTCGACTGGATGCTGCCCGGACAAAGCGGTGTGTCGCTGGCGCGCAAGTGGCGTGCCGATCCCCGTACCAAGGCGGTGCCCATCCTGATGCTCACCGCCCGGGGTGATGAGCCCGACAAGGTGGCGGGCCTCGACGCCGGTGCCGACGACTACATCACCAAGCCCTTTTCCACCCAGGAACTGCTGGCCCGCATCCGCGCGGTGCTGCGTCGGCGCGCGCCCGAACAGGTCAGCGACAGCGTGGCCATTGGCGCGCTGCTGCTGGATGGCGCCACCTACCGCGTGACCTGGCAGGGCCAGCTGCTGAAGGTGGGGCCCACCGAGTTCAAGCTGCTGCATTACCTGATGAAGCACTCCGAGCGGGTGCACAGCCGCTCGCAATTGCTCGACAAGGTATGGGGCGACCATGTCTTCATCGAAGAGCGCACGGTCGATGTCCATGTGAAGCGCCTGCGCGAGGCGCTGGGTGCGGCCGCCGTCATGCTGGAAACCGTGCGGGGCGCTGGCTACCGCATCACCGCACAGCCGCAGGTCAGCCTGCAGCAGGCCTGAGGGGCATCGCCCGCTTCATGATCTGGCGCGTCTGCAGTTTCTTCCTGTGCCTGCTGGTGGGCGGTGCGCTGGGATGGTGGCTCGCGCACGACCGGGGTATGGCGGCGGGCGTGGCGCTCGGTGCGGCGGCGTGGTTCCTGCTTGATCTGTCGCGCGGCATGCGGGTGCTGCGGCTGCTGCGCCGGGACCAGCTGGCGGGCGCGGCCGAGCCCGGCGGCATCTGGGGCGATGTGGTGGTGCGCACCCGCCGCCTGCTGCGCAACCGGGAACAGCAGGGCCAGGAGAACCACAGTCGCCTGCAGGATTTCCTGGCGGCGATCCAGGAATCACCCAATGGCGTGGTGCTGCTGGACGAGCAGGGCCATATCGAATGGTGCAACCAGACGGCTGCGCGGCATTTCGGTTTCGATCCCGAGCGTGACCTGCAGCAGCAGATCGGCAACCTCGTGCGGGACCCGGTGTTCACCGGCTACTGGGCCCATCCGGGCTCCACGCGCGAAGTGGTGATTGCCGGGCGCGACCATTCCCCCAGCCGGCCGGTGCGGCTGGCAGTGCACCTGCATGCCTACGGCGCGGGCCGGCGCATGCTGCTGTCGCGCGATGTCACCGCGGTCGAGCAGGCCGAGGCGATGCGGCGCGATTTCGTGGCCAATGTTTCGCATGAGATCCGCACGCCGCTGACGGTGCTGGCGGGCTTCGTCGAAACCCTGCAGAACCTGCCGCTCGACGCGGCGGAGCGCGCGCGCTACTTGGCGCTGATGGCCACCCAGTCGCACCGCATGCAGACGCTGGTGAGCGACCTGCTCACGCTCTCCCGCCTCGAAGGCAGCCCGCCGCCGGGCACCACCGACTGGGTGCGGGTGCGGCAGTTGCTGGCCACCTGCGAAAGCGATGCCCGTGCGCTGTCTGCGCTGCTGGCCCAGCCGCCGCACCAGATCACCTTCGATCCCGGCCCCGCCAGCGAACTGGCGGGCATCCAGGCCGAATTGCTCAGCGCCATGGCCAACCTGGTGAGCAATGCGATCCGCTATACCCCCGCTGGCGGCGCCATCACGGTGCGCTGGGCCGCGCTGGCCGATGGCCGCCACGAATTCGTGGTGCAGGACGCCGGCCCCGGCATCGCGCCGGAGCATATTCCGCGGCTGACCGAACGGTTCTACCGTGTGGATCGCAGCCGCTCGCGCGAAACGGGCGGCACCGGCCTCGGGCTGGCCATCGTCAAGCATGTGGTGCAGCGCCATGGGGGTGTGCTGCGTATCCAGAGCACGCCGGGCCGGGGCTCCACGTTTGCCATGGAGTTTCCGGCGGGCCGGGTGCGTCCCGCAGCGGGTGGTACCGGGCAGGCTCAGGCCGAGCGCGCGGCGACGGTGTAGCGCAGCAGCAGCACGAAGGCCACGGCCGTCAGCACCAATGCCACGCTGCTGGCCATCCAGAACGCAGCCGGATCGGCCATGGCGGGCAGGCTCCCCACCCCGTGGTAGACCAGCAGGTAGCCTCCCGCCAGCCCAAGCCCCCAGAGCAGCACGCAGTAGATGGCCAGCGGAGCGACCGTGACCCGGTAGCAGCGCAGCACGAAGACACACAGTGCCTGCACGGCATCGGCCAGGTGGTACAGCGCAACCCAGCGCAGCAGCGTAGCGGCCATCTGCGCCACGTCGGGGGTGCGGGTATACAGGCCTGCGATCGCATCGCTTGCTATGAATAAAATAGCTGAAAATGTAATGGCGGTGCAGGCCACGAGCACAAAACCTGCCTGGATTGCGCTGCGGACCTGCACTGGGTCGCCAGCGCCGATCCAGTAACTGACACGGGCGCTGGTGGCAATCCCCACCGACAGCGGAACCATGTACAGCACCGACGCCAGGCTGGCGGCAATCTGGTGCCCGGCCGAAGCCACCGCACCGAGCCGTGCGATGAACAGCGCCATCAATGTGAAGGACGTGACCTCCACCACGATGGCCAGCCCGCCCGGAATGCCGATCCGCGCGAAAGCGCCGATCTGCCGCCAGTCCGGCGCTTCGGGCCAGCGCCACAGCGCATAGGGCTGGTAGATCGGGCGGGTGCGCAGCATCCACAGCGCTACCAGCACCATGCCGCAGTGCACCACCAGCGTGGCCAGCGCACAGCCCACCACACCCTGGGCCGGCAGGCCGGCACCGCCAAAGGCGAACCAGATCGACAGCGGAATCTTGCAGGCCAGGCCACCGATCTGCAGCCACGTGACCAGCAGTGGCCGGCCCAGCGCCTGGTTCAGCGACGCATACAGCCGGAACAGGAGCGCCGGCAGCAGCGCCACCGCCAGCACCCCGAGGTAGCGGTACACGTCATCGTGCAGCGCGGGTGGCACCTCGGTTCCCCGCAGCAGCGGCCCCGGCCCGAGCAGCACCGCCATGCCTGCCAGTACCGCCAGCAGGCACAGGTAGAGCGACTGGCGCACCGAGCGCCCCAGTTGCGTGGTGGCTCCGGCGCCGCGCAACTCGGCCCAGGTGGGCAGCGTGGCCTGCAGCACACCGATCAGCCCGACATAGACACTGATGTAGACCGCCGATCCCACCGAGAGCGCGGCCAGTGCGGTGTCGGCATAGCGCCCGGCCACCAGCGTATCGGTCACGCCGAAGGCGATTACTGCCAGTTGGCCGGCGAGGACGGTGCCGCCGTGGCGGGCGATGCGGGTGAGTTCAGCCATCAGGGGCGGGGCAGGCGGCGGTAGAGGAGCAGGTCGTCCGTCTTGTCCGACGGCCGGCGCAGCGCGGCGTTGAACACCCACTGCTGCAGATCCACATCATTCGGCAGCGGGACCTGGGCTTCGCTGTCCACCAGCAGCCAGTCGCAGCGGGCATCGCCACGGGTTGCCGGCAGCAGCTGCAGCGGCGTGTGGTAGCGCAGCGCGGCAATCTGGCCCACATGCAGGCCGTATATCTCGACACACTGCGCACCGGGCACACGGGCCATGACGTTGTGCGCCAGCACCCGGTAGCTGCGCGCGAAGTCCAGCGGGGGCAGCCACAGTGTCATCACCAGCACCCAGCCCAGCACCGCGCCGCCGGCGGGCAGCACCAGGCTTTTCCAGATCGCCTTGCGGTTGCGGCCAACCCGCCACATCACCAGCCAGCCCCATGCCAGCGTGGCGAGCAGCGCCAGCAGGCAATCGAGTACCGAGAAACCGGGAACGAAACCCGGCACCAGCCGCGCCAGGTTGGCCGCCGGCTTCGCCGGCACGCCGGTCTGCATGGAAATCCAGACCACCCAGATGACGATCGCGCAGCCGGTAAAGAACAGCAGCGTGAACCAGTCCACCAGCGCGGCCACGCTGCGCCGGAGTGTGGGCAGTGCAAATGCCGCCAGCGTGGCCAGTGCCGGCAGCGCCAGCAGCAGCGAACGGTCAGCGGAGTAGGTGGTCAGCGTGGCGAGCACGGCCACGCCGGCGAACCACAGCGGCAGCGCCAGATGGCGGTGCTGCCACTGCCGGCGCCAGCGCCACAGTGTCCACACCGCCAGTGGCCAGGCCGGCCAGGTGAACCACAGCAGCAGCCGGCCCAGGCTGCGCCATTCCCGCCATCCGCCGGCCATGCCAGGATCGGCGATGCGCCAGCGCCACAGGTCGAGCAGCGACGCTGCCGCGGCGGCCAGCAGTGTGGCCGATGCAATGGCGAGCATCCAGCGCAGCGCCTGCGGCCGTGCTTCGGCCGGGTAGGTCAGCAGGCAGATCGCGGCGCTGCCGGCACCCAGCAGCAACGCCAGCGTGGGGGCGCCGCTCAGCGCCAGCCCGAGCAACCCGAGGTGGACACCCACCAGCGGAACCCAGCGCCGGTACGGCGCGGCGGCCACTGCGTAGAACGTGAGCGAGGCGCAGGCCAGCTGCGCCAATGCGGGCGTGGTTTCGTGCGACAGCTGGGCCAGCCCCAGGCAGGCGATCAGTGCCAGCAGGCCGCCGTCGGCCATCGCGCGGGCGTAGTCGGAGGGGGAGGCCTCGCCGCCGAACGCAAAGGCCACAGGCTGCGCTTCGGGTGTGCGGGCCAGGTAGTAGATGCCGTACCAGGTGGCGGCCAGCGTGAGGGCCAGCAGCAGCGCAAACGGAATGCGCGCCGCCAGCAGCGGATCGGCCCAGGGCAGCAGATGGATGGCGCCCGCTCCCAGCCAGTACGGCAGCAATGCATCGAATCCCACCGATTGGCCCGGCAGCTGCGGGGCCAGCCAGCCCGTCGCGCCGCGGGCCAGTTCCAGCATCGTGCCGAACCCGGCCATGTCGGCGCTTTTCCACGGTGCGCGGCCCACGAAGCCCGGGACAACATACGCCACGCACAGCAGCAGCAGCGCCCAGCGGGGCAGGCGGCGGACCGCGTTTTGCGCAACGATGGCGGGGGTGGTCTGGTTCACAGGTGGTGGTGGGGCGGGCTGCGGTGCAGGGCCGCCAACAAAAAAGGCAGCGCGGTGACCCGGGCTGCCCTTTATACCGAAAAAACGCGCTTACTTGGCGGTCGTCTTGCCGAAACGGTTGCGGAAACGCTCGACGCGGCCGCCCATGTTGTCGACCGACTTCTGCGTGCCGGTGTAGAACGGGTGCGATTCGCTCGAGGTGTCGAGCTTGTACAGCGGCAGTTCGCGGCCGTCGTCCAGCTTGATGGTTTCCTTGGCGTTCACGCAGGAGCGCGTGACGAACTTGAAGTTGTTGGACAGGTCCAGGAAACAGACTTCGCGGTAATTGGGGTGAATGCCGTCTTTCATGATCTTCCTTGAGTCAGTTGCGGTAGCCGGGCCAGCCAGTCTGGACTACTTTCCGCAGGAAAGCCCTCGATTATAGCCAAAGCTGGGCGCTAGAGCGACATCAGGGCGTGGGGATGTTTTGCCGCAGGGCCGTCCCAACGCAAAACGCGGCTCCCTTGGGGGCGGGAGCCACACGAAGTGGGCGAACCTGGGGGCTATCCCCCGCGCCGCATCATGTCGAAGAACTCGACGTTGCTCTTTGTCGCCTTCATGTTCTTCAGCATCAGCTCCATCGCCTCGATTTCGTCCATGTTGTACATGAACTGGCGCAGGATGCGGGTCTTCTGCAGGATTTCCGGTGCCAGCAGCAGCTCTTCACGGCGGGTGCCGCTGCGGTTGAGGTTGATGGCCGGAAACACCCGCTTTTCGTACAGGCGGCGTTCCAGATGCACTTCGGAATTGCCGGTGCCCTTGAATTCCTCAAAGATCACTTCATCCATGCGGCTGCCGGTGTCCACCAGCGCGGTGGCGATGATGGTCAGCGAACCGCCTTCCTCCACCTTGCGGGCCGCGCCGAAGAAGCGCTTGGGGCGCTGCAGCGCGTTGGCGTCCACACCACCGGTCAGCACCTTGCCCGACGAGGGCACGACGTTGTTGTAGGCACGGGCCAGGCGGGTGATGGAGTCCAGCAGGATCACCACGTCCTTCTTCAGCTCGACCAGGCGCTTGGCGCGTTCGATCACCATCTCGGCCACATGCACGTGGCGGGCGGCGGGTTCGTCGAAGGTGGAGCTGATGACTTCGCCGCGCACACTGCGCTGCATTTCGGTCACTTCTTCCGGACGCTCGTCGACCAGCAGCACCATTAGATGCACGTCGGGGTAGTTGGCGGTGATGGCGTGCGCGATGTGCTGCATCATCACCGTCTTGCCGCTCTTGGGCTGCGCGACGATGAGGGCGCGCTGGCCGCGGCCGATGGGGGCAATGATGTCGATCACGCGGCTGGTGATGTTCTCTTCACCCTTGATGTCGCGCTCCAGCCGCATCTGTTCGCGTGGGAACAGCGGCGTCAGGTTTTCGAACATCACCTTGTGCTTGTTGTCTTCGGGCAGGCCGTCGTTGACCTTGTCGAGCTTGGTCAGCGCGAAGTAGCGTTCACCGTCCTTGGGTGTACGCACCTCGCCTTCGATCATGTCGCCGGTGTGCAGGTTGAAGCGGCGCACCTGGCTCGGGCTGATGTAGATGTCGTCGGTGCTGGCGGTGTAGCTGGTATCGGGACTGCGCAGGAAGCCGAAGCCGTCGGGCAGGATTTCGAGCACACCATCGGCAAACACCTGTTCGCCGGCGCGGGCGCGCTTCTTGATGATGGCAAACATCAGCTCCTGCTTGCGCATGCGGCCGGTGTTCTCGATCTCGAGTGCTTCGGCCTGCTTGAGGACTTCAGACACATGCAGTGCCTTGAGTTCGTTTAAGTGCATGGGAATACTCCTTGCGGAGTTCAACGAAAAATTCGGGGGAGGGTGGCCTGCAGGTAAGGGCCGCAGGGCAGGCCGGGAATCCGGAAAAGGCCGCCGCAGCGGGCTTGGTGGATGCGGATGATTATGACAGGAAAAGGCGGGCAGCCCCCAATGCCGTCAAATGGCGCAGATGCGCGCCACCGGGGCTGCCGCCAGGGGCGAACTCAGGCGAGTTGCTGGTCGATGAACGCGGTGAGCTGCGATTTGCTCATGGCGCCCACCTTGGTCGCGGCGAGCTGGCCATTCTTGAACAGCATCAGCGTGGGGATGCCACGAATGCCGAACTTGGCCGGAATGTCGCGGTTTTCATCGACGTTCATCTTGGCAATCTGCAGCTTGCCTTCGTAGCCGGTGGCCACTTCGTCGAGAATCGGCGCGATCATCTTGCAGGGGCCGCACCATTCGGCCCAGTAGTCAACCAGCACCGGCTGGGCGGATTGCAGCACGTCGGCTTCGAAGGTGGCGTCGGAAGTGTGTTTGATCAGGTCGCTGGCCATGGCGTGCTCCTTTGCACTGGGTGAGATACAGCTAAAGTGGCGGGATTGTGACAGAAACCAACCCCCCGCGCCGGGCCCCGGCGGCTATGGCCGGGATAGCAAAAGCCCATTCGGCGCACCCTGTGGAACAGCTCTGGCTGGCGCCCGGAACGGGCGTCATGGCCCGGTTGGCCGATGCCATGGCGCTGCGGCAAGCCCACCCGTCGCGCACGCTGGTGCTGCTGCCGTATTTCCAGCTGGTGCCGCTGGCCCGCCAGATGTGGGCACGCTGGGTGGCCCAGCCCGCTGCCACGGCGGCGGGGGCGGCCTTCGTGCCACGCTTCGACACCACCGCCAACTGGGCCCGGAGCCTGGCCGGCGAACCACCCGCCGCCGACGACATCACCTTCCAGGCCGCACGCGACCTGCTCACGGCCCAGACCTTGCTGGAGCGGGCCGGCATGGCGGCCCAGCGCGACCTGCTGGCTGGCCGCCTGGTCGAGGCGGCGCAGCAACTGG
>DASWYJ010000242.1:0-5623 GCA_036405035.1 Burkholderiaceae bacterium | reverse complement strand
CTTCGAGCTTCTGCTGCTCTTCCTGGCGCTTGCGCATTTCATGGTCGTACAGGCGCGAGCGCAGCCGCTTCCAGGCCACGTCGCGGTTGCTGTGCTGGCTGCGGCCGTCCTGGCACTGCACCACGATACCGGTGGGAATGTGCGTGAGCCGCACGGCCGAATCGGTCTTGTTGATGTGCTGGCCGCCGGCGCCGCTGGCGCGGAAGGTGTCGGTGCGCACGTCCGACGGGTTGATCTCGATCTCGATGGAATCGTCGATCTCCGGGTACACGAAGACGCTGGCAAAGCTGGTGTGGCGGCCGCCGGCCGAATCAAACGGGCTCTTGCGCACCAGCCGGTGCACACCGGTTTCGGTGCGCAGCAGGCCAAAGGCGTACTCGCCCTCGATCTTGATGGTGGCGCCCTTGATGCCGGCGGTGTCGCCGGGCGATTCGTCCTCGATCTGCGTCTTGAAGCCCTTGCGCTCGGCGTACTTCAGGTACTGGCGCAGCAGCATGCTGGCCCAGTCGCAGGCCTCGGTACCCCCGGCGCCGGCCTGGATGTCCAGGAAGGCGTTCATTGGGTCGGCCGGGTTATTGAACATGCGGCGGAATTCGAGCTGCTCGACATCCTGCGCCAAGCTGGCGGCGTCGGCCTCGATGGCCCGCAGGCCGTTCTCGTCGCCTTCGTCCTTGCTCATCTCGAACAGCTCGGTGTTGTCCGACAGTTCGCTTTGCAGCCGGTCGAGTGTGGCGACCACGGCTTCGAGCGACTTTTTCTCGCGGCCCAGTTCCTGGGCGTGTTTGGGATCATTCCAGACGCTGGGGTCTTCCAGCGCGGCATTCACTTCCAGAAGGCGGCGGGCTTTCTGGTCGTAGTCAAAGATACCCCCGAAGTTCCTGGGTCCGTGCGGACAGGTCGGCCAGGCGGGTACCAATGGTGTTGATGTGTTCTGCGTCCATGTCGAAAGTCCCGGGAATGTTGTACTGAAGCGTTTGATTTTCTCACGGCCAGCCATGGCCGCCTGTGGGCCCACACCTGCAGGGGGTACGGCAGTGCGAGAATCGCCGGTTGAATCGCCAATGGGCAGGACCCTAGGGCATCGGGATCGATTTACGCGCACGGCGCACAACCATGAAGAACAACGGCGAGAAAACCCCTTCGGCCATCCCTTTTGTCGTGGATCTGGACGGCACACTGGTCAGGACGGACCTGCTGTGGGAAGGTATCGTGCTGTTTCTTCGTGCATACCCGCTGGAGATCTGGCGGCTGGTATGCCGGCTGTTTTCCGGCAAGGTGGCCTTCAAGACCTGGCTGGCGAGCCGGGTGGCCATCGATCCGTCACGGCTTCCGTACAACGAACCGCTGCTGACGGCGTTGCGCGGGATGCAGCAGCAGGGCCGACCCCTGATTCTGGCGACCGGTTCCCACGCCCGGTTCGCGGAGCCGGTTGCGGCCCATCTGGGCCTGTTCGGCACCGTGATCGCCACGCAGGATGATGTCAACATGACGTCCACCCACAAGGCGCAGGCCTTGGCCACCCGCTTCGGAGCCGGTGGCTACGACTACATCGGCAACGACACCGTGGACATCCCCGTGTGGGAAGGCGCGCGGGAGGCCTTTTCCGTGAGCCCCCGGGCATTTGTGCTCCAGGGGGGAGGGACGACGCAGCCCATGGCCGTGGTGCAGCCCTATTCGGCGCGGGCGCTGCTGCGGGCCATGCGGCCCCGCCAATGGCTGAAGAACCTGCTGGTTTTCGTGCCCGTCCTGGCGGGGCACGCGCTGACCCCCGGGCCCTGGGTGTATTCGCTGTGGGCTTTCGTGGGGTTCTGCCTGTGTGCATCCAGTGCCTATCTGGTGAACGACACGCTGGACGCGCAGGAAGACCGGGCGCACCGGATCAAGAAATCACGCCCGATTGCCGCCGGCACGCTCCCGATCCCGGTGGCGCTGGTGGCCGCGGTGGGTTTCGTTGCGCTGGCCTGCGCAATCGGGCTGGCGGTGGGTGGCCCGCTGCTCGCGGTGCTGGCCATTTACTACGGGCTGACCACCACCTACTCCATCTGGCTCAAGCGCCTGCTCCTGCTGGACGTGATCACCCTGTCGATGCTGTACATCCTGCGGGTGGTGGGCGGCGGCGCGGCGGCCGGCATCGTGCTGTCGTTCTGGCTGCTGGCCTTCCTGCTGTTCATCCTGCTGAGCCTGGCGCTGCTCAAGCGGCACAGTGAGCTGCACCACCTGGAGAGCATTGGCCAGGAGAGCGCCAGCGGGCGGGGCTACCGGGTCAGCGATGCGATTCCGGTGGCGGCGATGGGGATTGCCAGTGGATTCCTGGGCACCCTGGTGTTCATGCTGTACGTGAATTCGGAAGCGGTGACGGCGCTGTACGGAAGGCCACTCGTGCTGATGGCGGTCACGCCGCTGCTGGTGTACTGGCATTGCCGCATCTGGGTGTTGTCGTTTCGCGGCGCCATCCACGAAGATCCGGTTTTCTTCATCAGCAAGGATCCTGTCAGCAGGGCGGTGCTCATCCTGACGGCGGTCATTGCCATCTTTGCCACGTTTCTATGAAGACACGCGATAGCTTCCGGTGGTCCTTGGGGCCATGGCTGTTCCTGCTGGTCGTTGCCGGCCTGCTGGGCTCCAGGATCTGGTGGGTGCCCGAGGAAATCCTGGGTGACTGGCAGGAGTATTTCCTGACGGCGCAGGCGATCGCGAACCACGCCAGCCCGGACATCCGGCTGAAGGACACCCAGGCCCTGGAGGGCACGCTCAGCGTGCCCGCATTCAGGGAATCCATCCAGGGCGTTGGTGCCGGTATTGCGGCGGGGGTAGAGGTACCCGCCCCGGGCTTCGTGAAGGCCGTAAACGGATCGGTCTATGCGATCCACTATTTCGGCTATTCGGCCATGGCTGCCGTGGTGCATGGCGTCACCGGCCTGCCTTTCAGCTACGCGTTCAAGGCGGTCAACGCCCTGTTCGTGCTGATCCTGGCGGCGGCGGCCTACCGGTTCCTCGGCTCATTCCGGGCCACGGCGGCGGCGCTGCTGCTGTTCATGCTCTGTGGCGGGGACCGCTACCTGACCTGGCAGAGCCCGGAGGTCGTGAGTGCGGCAGGCCTGCTTGCCGCGCTGATCCTGATGCACTGCGGTTCGGTGGGGCTGGCCGCGATTCTGCTGGGCCTGGCGGCCATGCAGAACCCCACCATCATCTTTGCTTTCGGCGTTGTGCCGGCGTTCTACCTGCTGGCCCGGGGTATTGGGTGGATTCCGCAGGTGCCGTGGGCCGGCATATGGTCGCGGCCGCGCACGCTGGCTGCGGTTGCGCTGGGCGGGGCGCTGGCCTTGCTGCCCATCGTTTTCAATCTGTGGGCTTTCCGTACCCCCAACATCATTGCCAAGCTGGCTTCCGATACCAGCCTGATCGGCTGGGACCGGCTGCACTCCTTTTTCCTGGATTTGAACCAGGGCATGGCGCCCAATGCCGTGGGCCTGCTCGTGGGCTGCGTGATCGTGCTCGCATGCGGCCTGCGGCGCCCCGCGCGCGGCTGGCATGCCCCGCCTGCGCGGTACATGCTGCTGGCGGTGGTGCTGTCGGTGGCCATGGCGATTCCCACGCTGGCGGCACCGAACTGGAATTCCGGCGCCTTCGGCATGATGCGCTATGCATTCTGGGCCGCCATGCCATTCCTTTTTGCGCTGCTGGTCGGGGTTACCGAGAAGCGGTCGCTGCGGCCATGGGTATTTGCCGTGGCCATTGGCCTGCAGCTGCTGACCGGGCTTCTGGGTTACCCGGAGGTGTATGTCAAGCACACCCGGCTGGCCGATTGGGTGATGGGCCGCCATCCATCGTTGTACAACCCCGATCCTGAAATCTTCGTCGAGCGGCTGCGCAACCGCGAAGACGCCCTGGATTCGCGGCAGGTCTATGTTTTCTGGTACGGCAAGCAGCCATCCAAGGTGCTGTACCACGGGAGCAATCTGGATATTCAGCACACCTTCTGCGATGCCCAGTCCCGGATATCGGACCGTGTTGATTCGGCTGCGGCCGCACGGGGCTGGCAGTACCTGAACGGGGCCATCACCTGCGACCCCGGGCCCCAGCGCATGATGACCGTCGATCTGGCCCATTTCGCCCGCAAGGATGGCAGCAGCCCGCTGGTGTCGGGCTGGAGCACACCGCAGGCCGACGCAGACCCGCTCTGGCAGGGAGCCTGGTCGCTCGGCGAGCGCTCGGTGGTGCGGCTTCGGCTCGAATCGCCGCAGACCATCGACGCGGTGCATTTCTCCGGCCACTACTACGGCAACAACCGCGACACGCGGGTGTGGATCAACGGAATCGATTTCGGCCTGTTTCCGCTGGGGCCGGATGGCAACCGCGTGCCCATCCGCGGGCGCCTGGGCCAGCCGGTCGATACATTGACGATCGAGCTGGTGCACCAGAACCCGCGTTCCCCGCTGCAGGACGGGGCCGCCGATCCCCGTGTGCTGGCGTTTTTCCTGCGCGCCGTCGGCGTGCAGTTTCATTGAGGCAACCCCACCATGACAGCCTATTTCTTTGTGTTCCTGGCGGCTGCCGCGAGTGCCGGCGCCACGGTGCTGCTCAAGCTGTCGGCCACCAATGCGCCCCTGGCGTGGGATGTGAGCTTCCTTTCCTCCCGCTACCTGTATCTGGGGGCGGCATTCGCGGCCTACGGATTCGGGTTTGTCTGCTACTGGCTGGCGCTGCGCCGGCTGCCCATCAGCGTGGGCTACCCGCTGATGGGGGGCGTGACCATCCTGATGGTGGGCTGCTGCGACTATTTTCTTCTGGGCCAGACCGTGCCCCTCGCGCGGATTGCCGGCATGGTGCTGATCACCATCGGCATGGCGCTCGCGGTGGCCTGAGCGCCCCGGCGCCGCCCGGTCACACGGGGTGGGTGCTGAAAAATGCGTCTATCGCCTGCGCCACCCGGTCCGGCTGGTCGTGGTGCAGCATGTGGCCGGCATCGTCGATCACCGTGGTCTGTACCTGGGGCACCGCCTGCAGGCGCTGGTGGTATTCCTCCAGCGTGTAGCGGCCATCCCACCATTTTTTCAGGCTGTTGTCGCTGGCTTCCACCGCCAGCACCGGTGCGGTGATGCGGGCGTACAGCGCGAGCACTTCGTCGACCCGGTAGAGCTGCGCATTGCTGATCTTGTGCGCAGGCTCGCCCAGCACCTCCCAGCGCTCCACCCCATCGGGCTGCAGCACCGGCCGGGCCCAGTGCTGCGCCAGCCAGGCGGCCTTGGCGCGGCCGGCGTCGTCGCGCGCCAGCCGGGGGTTGGTTTTCATCAGGCGCGCGGCCACGCCGGTGAGGGTGTCGTAGGGGCGCAGCTGCAGGTCACCCCGGTGCAGCGCTTTCAGCTCGTCCATCCAGCGGGCGTAGCGGCTGCCGGCCTGCGTCGGCTGGGAGGCCGGCATGCCAAAGCCCTCCAGGTTGACCAGCCGGCGGACACGCGCCGGCCGCACACCGGCGTACAGCATGGCGACGTTGCCACCCATGCTGTGGCCCACCAGATCGACCGGGAGCGCACCCGCGTAGTGGTCGAGCAGGAAATCGAGGTCGGCCAGGTAATCGGGGAACCAGTAGTTGTCGGCCCCGGCCGATTCGCTGAGGCCAAAG
>DASWYJ010000241.1:0-5244 GCA_036405035.1 Burkholderiaceae bacterium | reverse complement strand
GTTCGACATCCTGCTGCAGCAGATCATCAACGGCTTGGTGCTGGGCAGCATGTATGCCCTGGTGGCGCTGGGCTACACCATGGTCTACGGCATCATCAACCTCATCAACTTCGCCCACGGCGAGGTGCTGATGGTGGGGGCACTCACCAGCTGGAGCATCATCGGCCTGATGCAGGACGCCATGCCGGGCACGCCGGGCTGGCTGATCCTGCTGGTGGCGCTGGCCATTGCCTGCGTGGTCACGTCGCTGCTGAACTTCGCCATCGAGAAAATCGCCTACCGGCGGCTGCGCAACAGCCCCCGGCTGGCGCCGCTGATCACCGCCATCGGCATGTCCATCCTGCTGCAGACGCTGGCCATGATCATCTGGAAGCCCAATTACAAGCCCTATCCCACGCTGCTGCCCGCCGAGCCGTTCGCCATCGGCGAAGCCGTCATCACCCCCACGCAGGTGCTCATCCTGGCCGTGACGGCGGTGTCGCTGGCGGCGCTGATGTGGGTGGTGCACGGCACGCGGCTGGGCCGCGCGATGCGCGCCACGGCGGAGAACCCGCGCGTGGCCGCGCTGATGGGTGTGCGGCCCGACGCGGTGATTTCCGCCACCTTCGTCATTGGCGCGATCCTGGCCACCATTGCCGGCGTGATGTACGCGGCCAACTACGGCACGGTGCAGCACACCATGGGCTTCCTGCCGGGGCTCAAGGCCTTCACCGCCGCGGTGTTCGGCGGCATCGGCAACCTGGCCGGCGCCGTGGTGGGCGGCATCCTGCTGGGGCTCATCGAGTCGATCGGTTCGGGCTACATCGGCGCGCTCACCGGGGGCGTGCTGGGCAGCCACTATTCGGACATCTTCGCCTTCATTGTGCTGATCGTTGTGCTCACGCTGCGGCCATCGGGCCTGCTCGGCGAGCGGGTGGCGGACCGGGCCTGAGCACCATGCCGCACCGCAAGCTCCTCCTCCAGTTGGCCGGTGCCGTGGCGCTGGTGGTGCTGCCGCTGCTGCTGCAGATGGCCGGGAATGCCTGGGTGCGCATTGCCGATCTGGCGCTGCTCTACGTGCTGCTGGCGCTGGGCCTGAACATCGTGGTGGGCTACGCCGGCCTGCTCGACCTCGGCTTCGTGGCCTTCTTCGCGGTGGGGGCCTACATGTTCGGGCTGATGGCCTCGCCGCACCTGACCGACACCTTTCCAGCGCTGGCCGCGATGTTTCCACACGGCCTGCACACGCCGCTGTGGCTGGTGATTCCGCTCGGTGCCGGGCTGGCGGGGCTGTTCGGCATCCTGCTGGGCGCGCCCACGCTGCGGCTGCGCGGCGACTACCTGGCCATCGTGACGCTGGGTTTCGGCGAGATCATCCGGGTTTTCCTGAACAACCTCGACCACCCGGTCAACATCACCAACGGGCCCAAGGGCCTGGGCCAGATCGACAGCGTGAGCTTCTTCGGGCTCGATCTCGGCAAACGCCTGACGGTGGGCGGGTTCGAGATTGCCTCGGTCACGCTGTACTACTGGCTGTTTCTGGCGCTGGTGGTGGTGAGCGTGGTGATCTGCCGGCGGCTGGAGCTGTCGCGCATCGGCCGGGCCTGGATGGCCATCCGGGAGGACGAGATCGCCGCCAAGGCCATGGGCATCAACACCCGCAACATGAAGCTGCTGGCCTTTGGCATGGGCGCGGCCTTCGGCGGTGTGGCGGGCACCATGTTCGGTGCCTTCCAGGGTTTTGTGTCGCCCGAGTCCTTCAGCCTGATGGAGTCGGTCATGATCGTGGCCATGGTGGTGCTGGGTGGCATTGGCCACCTGCCGGGCGTGGTGCTGGGCGCGGTGCTGCTGTCGGCGCTGCCCGAAGTGCTGCGCTACGTGGCCGGGCCGCTGCAGGCCATGACCGATGGCCGCATCGACGCCGCCATCCTGCGCCAGCTGATGATCGCGCTGGCGATGATCAGCATCATGTTGCTGCGGCCGCGTGGCCTCTGGCCGGCGCCGGAACACGGCAAGATTCTGCAGGAGCCGCGCCGCAATGGCTGAGCTGGTGCTGGAAGTGGCGGGGGTTTCCAAGCGCTTTGGCGGGCTGCAGGCGCTGAGCGACGTGGGGCTGCGCATCGAACGCGGCCAGGTGTATGGCCTGATTGGCCCCAACGGCGCGGGCAAGACTACCTTCTTCAACGTGCTGACCGGCCTGTACACGCCCGACAGCGGCAGCTTCGTGCTCGCCGGCAAGCCCTACCGGCCCACTGCGGTGCATCTGGTGGCGCGCGCCGGCATTGCGCGCACCTTCCAGAACATCCGGCTGTTTGCCGACATGACGGCACTGGAGAACGTGATGGTGGGCCGCCACGTGCGCACCCGCTCGGGCCTGTGGGGCGCGGTTTTCCGTCCGCCGGGGTTTCGTGCCGAGGAGGCGGCCATTGCCGCGCGCGCGCAGGAGCTGCTGGAGTACGTGGGTATCGGCGGGCTGGCTGACTACAAGGCCCGCACGCTGAGCTATGGCGACCAGCGCCGGCTGGAGATTGCCCGCGCGCTGGCCACCGACCCGCAGCTGCTGGCGCTCGACGAGCCGGCGGCCGGCATGAACGCCACCGAAAAACAGCAGCTGCGCGGCCTGATCGACCGCATCCGCAACGACAACCGCACCGTCCTGCTGATCGAGCATGATGTGAAGCTGGTCATGGGCCTGTGCGACCGCGTCACCGTGCTCGACTACGGCAAGCTCATCGCCGAAGGCGCGCCCGCGGAGATCCAGCGCAATCCCAAGGTCATCGAGGCCTATCTGGGCACCGGGGCGCACTGACATGGCCGGTGCCGCTTCCCCTTCCGCCACCGCGCCGGCATTGCTGCAGGTTCGTGCCCTGCAGGTGGCCTATGGCGGCATTGCGGCCGTGAAGGGCATCGATTTCGAGGTGCGCACCGGTGAACTGGTCTGCCTGATCGGCTCCAACGGCGCCGGCAAGACCACCACCATGAAGGCCATCACCGGCGGCGTGGCCGTGCAGGGCGGGAGCATCCTCTACCAGGGAAAGGCCATTGCCGGGCAGGGCGCGTGGGACCTGGTGCGCCAGGGGCTGGCCATGGTGCCGGAGGGGCGTGGCGTGTTCGCCCGCATGAGCATCACCGAAAACCTGCAGATGGGTGCCCATGTGCGCAGCGACAAGCCGGCCATCGCCAGCGACATCGAGCGCATGTACACGCTGTTCCCGCGGCTCAAGGAGCGCCGCAGCCAGCTTGCCGGCACGCTGTCGGGTGGCGAGCAGCAGATGCTGGCCATGGCGCGGGCGCTGATGAGCCGGCCGCAGCTGCTGCTGCTAGACGAACCGTCGATGGGGCTGGCGCCGATCATGGTCGACAAGATCTTTGAGGTGATCCGGGACGTGTCGGCGCAGGGGGTCACGGTACTGCTGGTGGAGCAGAACGCCAGCCGCGCACTTGCCATTGCCGACCGCGGCTATGTGATGGAATCGGGCCTGATCACGATGGCGGGGCCAGGCCCCGATCTGCTGCAGGATCCCCGGGTCCGCGCCGCCTACCTCGGCGAAGCCTGAGCCCGGCACCGCGTGGTGCAATGTCCTTGCGTCAGGTTACATCTACGGTTGTAATTGAGAATCATTATCATGTAAGATGGGTGCACCAACCCGGTCTTGCGCCAGCCGCCCGCCAGCCACAGGACATCCGCCCTCAACCTGTGGGAGACATCTGCCATGAACCATACCCCCCGTGCCCCGGCCTGCCTGCATCAGCCGCTGGCCGAAAGTCCGCTGGGCAGCGTATCGATCTGTCCCGACTGCGGGGTGGTGCAGCTGACCATGGATGCCGTGTCCGTGCGGCTCGACATGGAAGCCTTCCACCTCGCCACGCAGATGATGGTGCAGGCCCGCAGCCGCGTGCATGCGCTGATGGACGAACGTGCGCGGCATGCGGCGATGGCGGCGCAGCCGGCCGCCGTTTCCACCGTGCACTGAAGCGGGGGCACACACCATGCTCGCCCGCCTGCCACAGCCCGCCGCGCCGCGCGGCCACAGCATCGCCTATGCGCAGAACCAGCTGCGCCTGCTGCAGTACGAGAACGGGGTTCTGCTCCGTGCACTGGCCCGCGCCCAGCAACAGACCAGCACCGGGATTGCGCAGCTGCACGGCCAGGTGCAGGACCAGGACAGCCTGCTGATGCGCCTGCGCGCGGCGCTGATGCGCAAGGAAACCGAGCTGATGATCGTGCGCGACGACATGGCGGCGCTGCTCGACGCCAGCCAGATGGCGACCGAACTGGTGATCTGCCAGACCGGCTGCGTCAGCCATGGCAACCACTGGCTCGACGATACCCAGTGCCGGCGCACCGGCCAGACCTGCCTGCTGCGCGAGGACACCCCATGATGCTGCAACCGCATGACCTGCTGCCGCTGCAGCGCTACCGGCCGCTGCGCCCCCATGTCCGCCGGGCCATGGTGGCCTACCGCAAGAACCTCGCGGTGGATCTCGGGCCCCACATGCGGGTGCAGTTCGAGGATCTGCGCACCGTCTGGTACCAGGTGCAGGAGGTGCTGCACAGGGATGGCGTGGACGATGCCGCCGCCGTCTGGGCGGCGCTGGAAACCTATGCCCACCTGATGCCCGAGCCCGGCCAGTGCAAGGCCACGGTATTCCTGACCGGTGCCGCGCCGGGCCTGGTACTGCTGGACCAGGCCATCCACCACATTGCGGTGCGCCCGCATCCGGCAGAGGGCTGGCTGCCGGCCCACGCGGACGAGGATCTGGATGACGGCCACCGGGAGCGGCCCAGCGGCGTGCATTTCCTGCGTTTTGCGCTGCCATCGGCCAGTGCCGCGCCGGCCTGTGCCGGGCCCCGCGCGATCCAGCTGGGATGCCGGCACCCCGGCTACCCGCACCAGGCAGCGCTGCTGGCGCCCTGGGCATTCAGCGACAGCCTGCACACCGCCGCCCGTCCGCAGACCCTGCCGTCCTGATCAGCGGCCGAACAGGTACTGCGCCACGCCGTCGGCGGATTGCGTGGGCTCGCAGCCCACCTGCCAGACCCGGCGTATCAGCGCGGGCACCAGCACCTGCGGCGCCGGGCCTTCCGCCACCAGCCGGCCGCGCTCCAGCACCACCACATCGTCTGCATACCGCAGCGCGAGGTTGACGTCGTGCAGCACCGCAATCACGCCCACGCCGTGGGACTGGGCCCATGCGCGCACCAGCGCCATGGTGTGGTGCTGGTGCGCTAGGTCGAGCGCGGCGGTGGGCTCGTCCAGCAGC
>DASWYJ010000240.1:0-18708 GCA_036405035.1 Burkholderiaceae bacterium | reverse complement strand
GCTGGGCTGGCTGCTGCCACTGCCGGCGCTGGCAGGCTTGTACGGTATCCAGCGGGTGCGGCTGTATGGCCTGGACGACCAGTGGAGCTGGGTGCTGATCCCGTTTCTCGGCTTCACCCTGGCCGCCTGCGCACTGACGGCCATTGTCTATGGCCTGACCCCGCTGGAGAAATGGAATGCTCGCTTCAACCCGGCAACGCCCGATGCCACCGCCGGACAGACAGGCTGGCTGACCATCGGCGCGGTCGTACTGGCGCTGCTGGTGGGCACCACGGTGCTGATGTCGAGTGTGGCCTTCAGCTTCCAGCGCTACTTCGAATACCAGGTAGAGGAAGGCCGGCGCATCGCACAGTAAGGCACCCCGTTGCCGGCGAGGCTCAGGCGCGGAATTTTTCCTTGGCGCGCCGCGCAAAGCTGTTGGTGAAGGTTTTGGCGAGCTCGATCTTGTCGTAGATCACGGCGGGGTCGACACGCGCCAGGGCGCGCAGGGCCGTTTGCGCCGCATCATCGGACATGACGCCGTCGAGCGAGATGGCCTCCCGCACCCGGTCGAAAGACGCCAGGTACAGCGCCCGGTCACCCAGCAGGTAACTCTCCGGCACGGTACGGATGATGTCGGTGGGCCCGGCCGTCTGCAGCCATTTCAGCGCACGCACCACCGCATTGGCCAGCGCCTGGCAGGTGTCGGGGTGCTGCTGAACGAACTCCAGTGGCGCCTGCAGGCAACCCGCCGGCATGGGGCCGCCGAACACCGCCTCCGTTCCCTTGAGCGTACGGGTGTCGGAAATGATGCGCACGTCGCCCTTCTGCTCCAGCAGCGTCATCACCGGATCGGTGTTGCTCATCACGTCGATCTGGCCGGTGCGCAACGACGTGATCGCCCCCACCTCGGCCCCCACTCCCACGAAACTGACGTCGCTGGCGCGCAGGCCGGCGCGCGACAGCACCAGATTCGCGGCGATGGTGGTGGCCGACCCCGGTGCGGACACGCCAATGCGGCGCCCCCGCAGATCCGCCACCGACTGGTAGCCCGGCATGCTGCGGGTCGACACGCCGATGGCCACCTGCGGCGCGCGCCCCTGCAGCACGATGGACTGGAACAGCTGGCCGTAGCCCTGCAGCGCAATGGTGTACTCAAAGGCGCCACTCACCACATCGGCAGCACCGCTGGCTACCGCCTGCAGTGCACGGGCGTTGCTGGGCGCTTCGGCAATCTCGACGTCCAGGCCTTCGGCGCGGAAGTACCCCAACTGGCTGGCAATGGTCAGCGGCAGATGGTAGATGGTCGACTTGCCATGCACGGCCACCGTGACGCGGCCGCGCTCGGGGCGCACCTGGGCGCGCAGCACGGGGACCCCCACGCTGGCGGCAGCACCCCATGCCACGGCTGCAGCAAAGCGCCTGCGGTTCAACATGATCAAGCGCCCTCCCTAGTGACTGCGTGGTGATGGCCTTCAGCTTAGTGGCAGGCTGCGTCGCCCGCATCCGGAACATCCCGTGCGGGTTTCCACCCAAAACAGTGCGTGACCTGTACCACCCGGTGTCACACCCCGTAACAAGGTGCAACCGGAGGCAACCCCCTGTGCGGAAAACCCGCACCACGGCGCCGGTACACACGGCTGCAATGCCACGCGGTGTGCCGCGCCGCGCTGCCTACCTAGCGCCGGTCCACCAGCGCATGGGCGATGGTGCCGAGATCGACATACTCCAGTTCGCTCCCCACCGGCAGGCCGCGCGCCAGCCGGGTCACCGTGAGGCCACGGCTGCGCAATGCCTCTCCCACCACATGGGCGGTGGCTTCGCCCTCGGCCGTGAATCCGGTGGCGAGGATCACCTCCTGCACCACGCCATTGCAGGCCCGCTCCAGCAGGTGCGGCAACCCGATGTCTTTCGGGCCAACGCCATCGAGCGGGCTGAGTTTGCCCATCAGCACGAAATACAGGCCGCGGTAGGCCGCCGTGCGCTCCACCGCCGACTGGTCGGCCGGGGTTTCGATCACACAGAGCTTGGTCTGGTCGCGCCGATCGTCGCTGCAGGTGCTGCACACCGGGGCTTCGGTGAAGGTGTGGCACAGCGCGCAATGCTGCACGCTGCTGGCAGCGGTGTGCAGCGCCCGCGACAGCAGCAGCGCGCCTTCGCGATCATGCTGGAGCAGGTGAAAGGCCATGCGTGCAGCCGACTTGGCGCCCACGCCCGGCAGCCGGCGCAGCGCCTGCACCAATCCGTCCAGTGCGCCCGAGTCAGCCATGGCCATTGACCCGCTGGCCCGCCGGCACCATCAAAACGGGAACTTCATGCCACCGGGCAGGCCCGGCATGCCTGCGGTGAGCTTGCCGAGCTTGTCCTGGCTGGTTTCCTCGGCGCGGCGCACCGCCGCATTGAAGGCCGCAGCCACCAGGTCTTCCAGCATGTCCTTGTCATCGGCCAGCAGGGAAGGGTCGATGGTGACGCGCTTGACATCGTGTTTGCAGGTCATGGTCACCTTGACCAGGCCCGCACCCGACTCACCGGTGACTTCGATGGTCGCCAGTTCGTCCTGGGCTTTCTTGAGGTTGTCCTGCATGGCCTGGGCCTGTTTCATCAGCCCAGCCAGTTGACCCTTGTTGAACATGCGAATTTCCTTTGTGTTTTCTACGGAGTCTTGATACTGCCGGGCACGATTTTCCCGCCGAAATCGCGCAGCATGGTTTGCACGAAGGGGTCGGCGAGCAAAGTTTCCTCGGCCTGGCGCAGTTTCTCGGCAGCGGCGGCCGCATTGCGGCGCGCCGGTGTATCGGCCACCGGCCCATTTTCGATGGCCAGCACCACACCGTGGCCCTGGGCCTGCAATGCAGCCTGCAGCTTGTCGCGAATGGCCGCCTGGTTCAGGGAGGCACGCTCCACCCGCAGCGTCCATTCGCTGGCGCTGTGCTGCACCAGCTCGGCCTGCAGCGCCAGCTCGCGCACCAGGCCCACCGGGGCATCGGTCTCCAGCAGTTCCTGCACCACGGTGTGCCAGAAATCACCGAGCGCGGTGCGCTGCACGGCGACGGCCGCACGCAGCTGCGGCGGCGCTGGCAGTTCGGTGCGGGTGCTGGGTTCGGGCTGGATGCGTACCGGTATAGCTACTAATTCAGTAGCAACATCGGCATATTCCGTGCTGGCCGGCGGCGCATTTTCCTCAAAATCTTCCCAGGGGGGCACTTCCTGGCTGGTGTGCACCGCCTGGGAGGCCGGCGGCACAACCGGCGCGGCGACCGGGCGCGCGGCGGGTACCAGTGCGGCGACGGGCTGCGCCTCAGGGGGCGGCGTCAGAGTTTTTTTTTCCGGCATGGCACCGGTCGGCTGCGGGGGCTTGAAGGCCAGCAGCCGCAGCAGCACCATGGTGAGCGCGGCGTATTCGTCGGGCGCCAGGCCGAGTTCGGCGCGCCCATGCAGGCAGATGCTGTACAGCAACTGGGTTTCGTCGGGCGGCAGCAGGCCGGCGAGATCGCCGATGCGGCTGGCTTCGGGATCATCCGATGCGTCTGCACGGCCATCCGCCGGCACCATCTGCCGCACCGCCATGCGCTGCAGCACGCGCGTCATGTCTTCCAGCGTGGTAGCCGCGCTCAGGCCCTGCTGGCGCAGCGCGTCGCAGGTGTCGACCACGGTCTTGCCGTCGCCATGCGCGAGCGCCTCCACCAGTTGCAGCACATGGCTGCTGTCCACCGCGCCCAGCATGCGACGCACCGTCTCTTCGGCAACCCGGCCGCCGCCGAAGGCAATGGCCTGGTCGGTCAGCGACAGCGCATCGCGCATCGAACCCCGGGCGGCACGGGCCAGCAGCAGCAGGCCTGCCCGTTCGCTGGCCACCTGCTCGGCAGCCAGCACCTGGTCCAGATGCTCCAGAACGGTCTCGGGCGCCATCGGCCGCAGGTTGAACTGCAGGCAGCGCGACAGCACCGTGGGCGGCACCTTCTGCGGATCGGTGGTGGCGAGCACGAACTTGAGGTATTCGGGTGGCTCTTCCAGCGTTTTCAGCATCGCGTTGAACGCGGTGTTGGAGAGCATGTGCACTTCGTCGATCATGAAGACCTTGAAGCGCCCCTGCACGGGCTTGTAGACCGCCTGCTCCAGCAGCGCGGCAATCTCGTCCACGCCGCGGTTGGAAGCGGCGTCGAGTTCGGTGTAATCGACGAAGCGGCCGCTGTCGATGTCGGTGCAGGCCTGGCACACGCCGCAGGGGCTGGCGGTGATGCCGCCCTGCCCGTCAGCGCCCTGGCAATTGAGCGATTTCGCGAGGATGCGCGAGACGGTGGTCTTGCCCACGCCGCGCGTGCCGGTGAACAGGTAGGCGTGGTGCAGCCGCTGCTGCGTCAGCGCATTCGAGAGTGCCTGCACCACATGCTGCTGGCCCACCAGCTCGGAGAACGTCCGGGGGCGGTATTTGCGGGCAAGCACGAGGTAGGACATGCGCGCATTCTACGGGGCGCATCCGGCCATCGCCGGGCATGCGCGGAGGCGTTGCCGCCCGATGTCAGAAGCTGGCGACAGCGGCGTCGATGCGGTCCACCCGCACCACGATGCGGCCGCTGGCATTGCTTTTGCCGACCAGCCAGGTGTCGTCGACCTGCACCACGATCAGATTGATGGCCGCGCCCTTCACATGCACCGTCACGCCGCGGTTCTTGTCCTTGCTTTCCTGCAGCACCGCGCGCAGCGGATCCTTGTCGGCCGGAGCGGCCTGCGCCCATGCGCCGGCGGCAAAACCGGCGCCCAGGACCACGGCCAGAAGGTATTGGCGAAGAATCGGCATGATGTTTCCCTGTGTGAGTTGTGCAACGGATTCAGTTTAGCGGCGTCGGCGGCACCAGGGCCTGGCGGAATATCCCGCAGAACACCACCATCCCGGGACGCCACTACAATGGCAGCTGACGGGCCTTCCCGCATGGTAAAGCGGCCAACCGGGTCAGGTGGGGAACCAAGCAGCCCTAACTGTGGAGTCAGTGCCGGGGTCAAGGCTCGTCAACCTCTTCTTGCCAGTGCCCATGCGGGCGCTGGCCGCGAAACCAGTGCCGCTGCCGGCATGGCCATGGCACCGATCGTTTAGGATCGGTGCATCCGGTTTCCAGCTCCATTCCATGACAGCAGACGTACACGCGTTTCCCTCGGTGCTGGTCGTTGAAGACGACGAGCACATCGCGCATCTGCTGCGTTTCATGCTGGAACGCAGCCAGTACCGCGTCGATCTGGCCCGCGACGGCCGGGCCGCGCGGCAATACATCGAATCCCGGCCGGTGCCCCGTGTGGTCCTGCTGGACGTGATGCTCCCCTACATTGACGGTTTCGAGCTGGTGAGCCTGCTGCGCCAGCAGCCCGGCTGGCAGGCGGTGCCAGTCATCATGCTCACGGCAAAAACGCAGGAGCAGGACATCGTGCGTGCGCTCGATGCCGGCGCCAACGATTACATTGTCAAACCCTTCCAGCCCAACGAGCTGATGGCCCGACTGCGGCGGCTTACCACCTGAAACAAGGCGCACCACCATGATGCTGTATCGCTACTCCCCCCTGTTGCTGGCATGCTGCCTCGCTGCCCCGCTGCAGGCGCAAAACGCCGTGCCGCCTTCCACCATCGAGATCGGCCACGAACGCAGCCGCCTCGACAACGGCACCCCCCACTGGCGCGAAACCGACGCCCGGATCCAGCACACCCTGGGCAAACACAGCTATGTAGCGCTGGGCCTGCTCGACAGCCGCCGCTTCGGCCAGAAGGACTCCCAGATCGCCGTTGCCTATGCGGCCCCGCTGTCGTCCACCCTCGTCGGCACCGTGGAAGCCAGCTTCAGCGATACCCATCGCGTACTGGCCAAGCGCAGCGTGGGCCTGTCGACCCAATACGCTTTTGCACCGGCGTGGCTGGCCCACACCGGCATACGCAATACCCGCTACGACGCGGTTTCGGTCAACCAGGGCAGCCTGGGGCTGGAGCACTACATCGCCGACTTCAGCTGGATGGCCACCTGGTACCCGGTGCGGGCGTTCGCCACCACGGCCAACAGTTTTGCGGTGCGCGGCAACTATTACTACGGCGAGCGCAGCTTCGTCGGGCTGATCGCCGCCACCGGCGAAGAAGCCACACCCATCGGCGCCAGCAACGTGGTGGTGGCCGACATCCGCTCGCTGGCGCTGATAGGGCGGCACACCCTCACCCCCAGCTGGGCACTGACCTACGCGCTCAGCCGCACCCGCCAGGGCAGCTTCTACAGCCGCGACGGAGCGCGTATCGGTGCCCAATACGCCTTCTGATGCGCTGCTGCGGCTGGCGCTCTGGGTTGGCATCGGGAGCGTGATCCTGACACTGGTGATGGTCGCGTCCATCGCCATACTGCGCATGCGGTTGCGGCGCTCCGGCCAGCGCGAGGTTCGTTTCCTGGAGCACTGGCGCCCCGCATTGGCCCACGTGCTGGCGGGCAGCCCGGTACAGGGGCTGCCACCGCTGCCGCAGGCTGACCGCATCGCCTTCCTGAAGTACTGGAACTACCTGCAGGAATCCCTGCGGGGCACTGCCAACGAAACCCTCAATGCGGTGGCCCGCGCGGTAGGGGCCGACACCTTCGCCCAACAAGGCCTGGCCAGCGGTTCACGCGCCGAACGCCTGCTGGCCATCCTGACGCTGGGCCACCTGCGCGAAACGCAGGCATGGGACGCGCTAGCCAGCCAGGCCGCCCATCCCGACAGCCTGATGTCGCTGCACGCCGCGCGCGCGTTGCTGCAGGTGGATGCAGGCCGCGGCGCCCGGCTGCTGATGCCCCTGATCATCCGCCGCCATGACTGGGACATCAACCGCCTGACCAACATGCTGGCCATTGCCCGGCCCGATTTCGAGATTCAACTGCGGCGCTATCTCGGCCGTGTGGACGCACGGCATGCGCCGCGCCTGCTCCGGCTGGCGGAAGCGCTCCAGCTGCGCCTGCCAGCACCGCTGCTGGCCAGCCTCCTGGGCGGGCAACGCCCCGGCGACGTGGTGGCCGCCAGCCTGCGCCTGGTCCACGATGCCAGCCTGCTCCCCCAGGTACGGAGCCTGCTGCGGCATGCGGACTGGCGGGTGCGGGTCCAGCTGGCGCGCTGCCTCGGACGCATCGGCGAGCCCCCCGACATCGTGCCGCTGACCTTGCTGACGCAGGACCGCGAATGGTGGGTACGCTACCGCGCGGTGCAGGCCCTGTCCGCACTCCCCTTCGTCAGCACGCAGGAGTTGCAGCGCCTGCGTGACAGCACCACCGACCGCTATGCGCAGGACATGCTGAACCAGGTGTTCGCGGAACGGGGCATCGCATGACCCAGCACCTGCTTGTCGAGTTCACCACCTGGTTCATCCTGTGCTATTTCATTGCGCTCAATGGTGGCTACCTCACGCTTAACCTCGTATCGATCATTGCGCTGCACCGCCATGCCCAGGAGCAGTTGCTGCATGAGCTGCCACAAGCCCACTCGGGGCTGGAGCCCGCCATCAGCATCCTGGTCCCGGCCTACAACGAGGAAACCACCATCGCTGCGGCACTGCGCTCGATGCTGCAGCTGGCCTACTCCGAATTCGAGATCATCGTCATCAATGACGGTTCGCGCGACGGCACGCTGGAGGTGCTTCGGCGGGAGTTCGGCCTGCTGCCTTTCCCCGAGGCCTACCGTGTGCAGATCCCCACGCAGACCATCCGGGGCATCTACCGCTCCACGCAGCACCGCAACCTCCGCGTCATCGACAAGGACAACGGCGGCAAGGCCGACTCGCTGAACGCCGGCATCAACGCAGCGCGATTCCCGCTGTTCTGCGGAGTGGATGCCGACTCGATCCTGCAGCGCGACAGCCTGCAGCGGGTGGTGCGGCCCTTCCTCAGCGAGCCCGACATGGTGGCAACGGGCGGCACCATCCGCGTCGCCAACGGCTGCGACATCAGCGGGGGCTTCCTGTCCCAGGTCGGCCTGCCGCGCAACCCGTGGGCGCTGTTCCAGGTGGTCGAGTACCTGCGCGCCTTCCTGTTCGGCCGGCTTGGCTGGTCCAGCCTGCGCGCCATGCTCATCATCTCCGGGGCTTTCGGCCTGTTCAAGACCGAGGTCATCATTGCCGTGGGAGGCTATCGCACCGCCACCATTGGCGAAGACATGGAACTGGTCGTGCGCCTGCACCACCACCTGCGGGACCGCGGCATTCCCTACAAGGTGGCTTTCGTGCCCGACCCGGTGTGCTGGACCGAGGTGCCGGAGGACCATCGCACACTGAAGAACCAGCGTGTGCGCTGGCAGCGCGGCCTCTCCGAAAGCCTGACCAGCCACTGGGGCCTGATGTTCAACCGTCGCGGCGGCCCACCCGGCTGGATTGCGTTCCCCTTCATGGTGGCCTTCGAGTGGCTGGGCCCGGTGGTGGAACTGGGTGGCTACGTGTTCATGGCCTTCGCATTCTGGCTGGGCTGGATTTCCTGGGACGCGTTCGCCATCTTCCTGTTTCTGGCCATCGGCCTGGGCATCCTGCTGTCGGCTTCGGGGCTGCTGCTTGAGGAGATGTCGTTCCACGTCTATCCGAAATGGCAGCATCTGGCGGTGCTTGCGCTGTTCGTCGTGCTGGAAAACTTTGGTTACCGCCAGCTCAGCGCCTGGTGGCGGCTGGTCGGGCTGTACCGCTGGATCACCCAGCGCGAAGGCTCCTGGGGCACCATGAAGCGCAAGGGTGTTTCGCAGCCCGGCCCCTGAGCAACCCGGCGCGCGGCAACCTAGGCCGGATGCGCCTCCACCCGGGGCAGATCGACATGAAAGGTCGTGCCACCCCCGGGGGTGGCCTCGAATCCGATCCGGCCCTGGTGGGCCTCGACAATGCTCCGGCAAATGCTCAGGCCCAGCCCGGTGCCGCCTTTCTGTCGCCGGTCCGACGCGTCCACCTGTGCGAAACGCTCGAATATCCGGCTCCGGAACGCCTCCGGAATACCCACGCCATGGTCCACCACCGACAGCCGCACGCCGCCCTGCCACGGGGCAATCCTGACCTCCACCACTGCGCCGCCGGATGGCGAGAATTTCGCCGCATTCGATAGCAGGTTGACCACCACCTGGACCATGCGGTCCGCATCGACCTTCACCCAATCGGCGGATGCCTGAGCATCCAGCACCAGCCGGACCTGGTAGGGATCGGCAAACGCCTGCGTGGCCGCGATGGCCTGTTCCACCAGGGGCCGCAACGGCTGCGCCACCCGGTGGTACTGCATGCTGTTGGAGGCAATTTTCTCGACGTCCAGCACATCGTTGATCAGCCGGATCAGGCGCTCGGTGCTCTGGTGCGACAGCACCAGCAGCTGCCGCACATCCTCGGGCAATTCCCCCGCCATGCCGGAAACCAGCAGGCTGAGCGAACCATAGATGCCGGTCAGCGGCGTGCGCAGTTCGTGGGACACCGTGGAGATGAACTCGTCCTTCATGCGCTCCACGGCCTTGCGCTCCGAGATGTCGTACAGGAACGCGCAGAAAAACGCCAGCTGGCCACTGCGCACCAGCGCAATGTTCATCTCCACCGGCAGCTCGGCGCCGCTCGCCGTCAGGACGCGCCGCTCCATGCGCTGGTTGATGAACCCGGCCTGCCGGGTCTGCAGGAACTGCGCAAATGCCTTCTCCGAGCTCTGGCGGAAACGCTCGGGAATCAGCAGCTGGAACAGGGACCGGCCCACCGCGTCGGCGCGCTTCCAGCCCAGCAGGACTTCGGAGTGGGTGTTCCAGCCCACGATACGGCCGCTGAAATCCATTGCAACAAATGCACCCTGCGCCGATTCGACGATGGCCCGCACCCGCTGCTCGTTTTCCTGCACCTTGGCCAGGGCCCTGCGCAGCTCCATGGTGCGGTCGTCCACCCGCTTCTCCAGCGTTGCATTGAGTTGCCGGAGCGCATCGCTGCTCTGCCGCAGCGTGCCCACCAGCGAGCCCAGCGCGCTGGCCAGATCGCGCACTTCGCCATAGGGAACGGCGCCGGGCACGATGATGTCGACCGGCTCACCCGCCTCGATGCGGCGGGCGCTGTGCGCCAGCGTGGCCAGCGGGCGCGTGATCAGGCGCACTGCCAGCAGTGCCAGCGCAGAGAACAGCAGCGCCATGCTGATGCCTCCCAGCAGCATCTGCTGGCGCACCTGGCGCACTGGCGCATAGGCCTCGTACAGATCCTGCAGCACCATGATCCGCCAGCCCAGCCCGGGGTATCCATCGTGCCCCTGGCTCACGCTGGAGCCCACCAGGTAGGTCCCACCGTCCGGCCATTCCATGATGCCGGCTTCTCCCGATTTCGGCGCCGGCACTTTCTTGCCCTGCAGGCCCGCAGGCCCCAGCAGCACCGTGCCGTCGGCCTTGACGATCACTACCTGCACCCGCCGGTCGCGCACCACCGGCGCGAGGATGGACTGCACCACGTCGGTCGCCCAGGTCCACGCGATGTGGGTCCCCAGAATGCCGGCCACGTTGCCTGCCGCATCGTGGTACGGGAACGCCAGATCGACGAAGCGCGGCGGCTCCGTGCCCGTGCCGGGCAGCAGCTTGGCCAGCAGCACCGCCTCGTGAACATCGCCCACAAACACATTGCGCCCGGCATTGCGGAACCACGGCCGCGCCGACACATCGGCGCCCTCCAGCAGGCCCCCGGTTGCCACCAGCACCCGGCCGGCGGTATCGGTCATGCCCATCCAGGCGTAGTACGGGTAGGTCTGCTGCAGGGTATCGAGCGCGGCGCGGCCGCGGCGCAGGCCGGCGGGGGTACCGTCGAGCAGGCTGCGCTGCGCCAGCAGCCGCACCTCGCGGTAGCGCTCGGACATCGACCGGTCGAGGTGGTTGGCGGTCTGGACGGCCAACTCTCCGAGATTGGTGCCGATGTCAGCCTTGATCCGCCGGCTCACGGTGAAATCGATGGCCAGCGTCAGCACCAGCGTCAGGAACACCGCAAGCAGGAAAAACGCCAGCGCCAGTAGCGATCCAACGTCGAGCTTGGGCACCTGCAGGCGAAGTTTCATGGGGCGTGGCGTGGCAAGGGCGGGTGAAGCCCATTATCACCAGCCCGGGTGCTCCCGGTGCGGGATCAGCGCGCTCCGGCCAGCCACGCCAGCATGCCGCGCGCCGCAGCCACGCCGCTGGCGCAGCAGGCGGTGAGCAGATAGCCCCCGGTGGGCGCTTCCCAGTCGAGCATCTCGCCGGCACAGAACACGCCGGGCGCGGCGGCCAGCATCAGCCCGCCGTCCATCACCTCGAATGGCACGCCACCGGCGCTGCTGATGGCCTCATCCAGCGGCCGGGCCGCAACCAGCCGCAGCGGCAGCGCCTTGATGCCGCGGGCCAGCGTGGCCGGGTCGGTGGCCTCGTCCTTCCCCAGTACCTCGTAGAGCAGTGCGGCCTTGATGCCATCGATGTGCAGCCGGCTTTTCAGGTGGCTGGACAGCGAGCGCGCACCGCGCGGGTGGTTCACCTCGGCCAGCACCTGCTCCGCCGTCCTGTCGGGCAGCAAATCGATGTGCATGACCGCCTCACCCTGCGCCGCAATCTGGTCGCGCAGCAGGGCCGATGCGGCATACACCAGGCTGCCCTCCACGCCGGTAGCCGTGGCCACGAATTCGCCCTTGCGCCGGAAGACGTCCCCGCCGGCCGACGTGAACGCCAGCGCGACCGACTTGAAGGGCTGGCCGGCGAAACGGCTGGCGAAATGCGGGGTCCAGCCCGACTGGCGCGGCGTGGCCACATCGAAACCGCAGTTGGACGGCTGCAGCGACGCCACCGGCACACCGCGTGCCTGCAGCAGCGGCACCCAGGCGCCGTCGGAGCCGAGCCGGGCCCAGCTGCCGCCGCCCAGCGCCAGCAGCACGGCGTCGGCCTCCACCGTGTGTGCGCCTTGCGGGCCGGCAAAACGCAGCGCGCCAGCCGCATCCCAGCCCAGCCAGCGCTGCCGCATGTGGAACACCACGCCCGCGGCGCGCAGCCGGTGCAGCCAGGCGCGCAGCAGCGGCGCGGCCTTCATGTCCCGGGGAAACACGCGGCCCGAACTGCCGACAAAGGTTTCCACACCCAGCGCCTGCGCCCAGTCGCGCACCTGCTGCGGGCCAAATGTCTGCAGCAGCGGCGCCAGCGCCGCATTGCGCGGGCCGAAGCGGGTGGCGAACCGCTCGAACGGCTCCGAATGGGTGAGGTTGAGCCCGCCCTTGCCAGCCAGCAGGAACTTGCGCCCGACGGAGGCCATGGCGTCGTACAGATGCACCTCCAGCCCCGCAGCCGACAACACCTCGGCTGCCATCAGGCCCGCCGGGCCTCCCCCCACTACCACGACCTTATGCATGCATTCCGTTCTGCGTTTCCGCGCCAATTTCCACCATCTCGCCGGCCCCCGTCAGCAGCGCCGCCCGCACCGGCGCACCGGGGTAGATGGCCTGGACCGCCGCGCGGTAGGTCTGCATCTGCAGCACCAGCCCCGCCTGCCGCTGCGGCTGGCCGTGCGACTTGTAATCGAGCACCCACCACAGGCCGCCCTCCCGCAGGCGCACCAGCCGGTCGAGCCGCAAGGGCACGCCCTGCTGCACCAGCTCCACCTCATTGCCATGCCAGTCGACCAGCGCCGGGTTCCAGGCCCACGCCGCCGCGCCATTGCGGATGCGCAGCGCCAGCCCTTCGGCGCGCTGGGCCTGCGGGGGCGTGAGATCGAATTCGCGGGCGGCGCGGTGCAGCTGCTGCGGCGGCCACGCCAGGACCGGCGCCGCCGACAGCGGCGCCCATTCCAGCAGGCGATGCATGGCCAGGCCGATGCGCGCCTCCACGCTGGCGGGTTTCTCCACTTCCGCGTTCGCTTCAATTTTAATAGCTGTAGAGGTAGATTCCACGCTGGCCACTGGCAATATTGGCATGAAAAACGGGGTACACGACAGCCCAGGCGGCTCCCCCGTGGCGGGGGCCGGCTCCGGCGCTGCAGGCGCGGGCTGGGTATACGGAACCACACGCTGCCACCAGCTGGCTGCGCTGGCGCGGTGGGGCGCCACCGACGACAGCACCAGTTGCTGCTGCGCGCGGGTCATGGCCACATACAGCGCGTTCAGTTCCTCGCGGGCGCGGGCGGTCTGCTCGGTTTCCAGCGCGGTCACTGCGCAGGCCGGTGGCTGGCTCTCGCTGGCCAGGAACACGAAGCGCTGCGGCGTGGCTGCTTCACCGGGCCAGTCGACCAGCAGGCCCATGGTTTCGGCGCGCGGTGCCGGTGCATCGGTGTCGAGCAGCAGCACCAGTGTGGCTTCCAGGCCCTTGGCGCCGTGCACGGTGAGCAGGCGCACCGCGTCGGCATCGGCCCGGGCGGGCGCACGCACGCTGCCGGCCTTGAGCGCACGCACCAGGGCGTACGGCGTGGCGTAGCGGGCACCGTCGAGCGCGAGCGCGGTGCCGGGCAGCGCACGCAGGTTGGCCAGCACGGTGGCGCGCTGGGCCTCCGGCGCGGCAGCGGCAAAGCGGGCCAGCACATCGCCGTCATGAAAAATCGCATCGATCGCGTCGTGCGGAGGCCAGGCGGCGAGCCAGCCCTGCCAGCGCAGCAGCACGGGGCCCAGCGCGCGCAGCGACGGCGGCAATTCCCCGGCGCCCTGCAGCAGATCGAACCAGCTCGGGCGAGCGCCGCCGGCACCGGCCTGGCGCTGCGCCAGTGCGATGGCCACCAGATCGGCGTCGCTGGCGCCGAACAGCGGCGACTTCAGCGCCCGTGCCAGCGACAGATCGTGCGCGGGCGACACCAGCACGTCGAGCAGGGCCACGACATCCTGCACCTCGGGTGCCTCGCCCAGGTCGTTCTTCTCGGGCTGCTGGGTGGCGATGTGCAGCGCCTGCAGCTCTTCCTGCATCGCGGCCAGCCGGTCGCGCTTGCGGGCCAGCACCATGACCTCCCGGGGCGGCAGGCCGGCGCCGAGCTGCGCCGCGATCCAGCGGGCCGCCTGCCGGCATTCCAGGGTGCGCAGGGTTTCCTCGGGCAGCGCGCGCGGCGTAGTCAGGCTGTCGCGCCACACCATGGCGTTGTCGGCGGCCTGCGCTTCGGCCTGGTCACGCGGAATCTGCGGCAGCGCCAGCACCGCGCCCTGCCGCTGCGACTCGGTGGTGTGGGTGCGAAAGCCGGGGTACTCGCCGGCCTGCTGCGCCTGCTGCATCACCGCATTGACGGCGGCCGTGACCGGTGGTGCATTGCGCCGGGTGTGGTCGCAACTCAGCACATCGCCGCCCAGCCCTTCCACCACGAAAGCCTGGGCGGCGCGGAACACCTGCGGCTCGGCGCGGCGGAAGCGGTAGATGCTTTGCTTGGGATCCCCCACGATGAACACGCTGGGGGCCTGCCCGCCCGCACCGGCATAGCTCTGCAGCCAGCCCGACAGCGCCTGCCACTGCAGGGGGTTGGTGTCCTGGAATTCGTCGATCAGCAGGTGCCTGATGCGGGCGTCCAGCCGCTCCTGCACCCAGCCGCTGAGCACCGGGTCGCCGAGCATCACCAGCGCGGCGCGTTCCACGTCGTTCATGTCGACCCAGCCGTGGGCGTGCTTCAGCGCGGCGAACTCAGCCACCAGCACCCGGACCAGCCGGGCCATGCGCTGCTGGTACAGCCAGGCTTCGTGCTGCTGCGCGGCCGCAACGATGTCCAGCACCTGCTGCTGCGCGGCGCGCACCTGCGCGATGCCGATGATTTTTTCGCCGAACTTGCGCGGCTTGCCGTCCTGGGTCAGCAGGCTGTCGCAGGCGGCGCTGAAATCGCCCGCCGTGAGGGCCTGCTCCAGCGCGCTGCCCTTGGCGGCGAACGTGGGCGCACTCGCCTGGCCCAGCGCGCTGGCGGCCGCCTGCAGCAGTGCCCGGCAGGCGGGCTGGTGGAACAGCGCGGCGGGCGTTTCCAGCCCCTCGAACGCGGGGTACAGCGCAGCAAACGGCACAACCGACCCATCGACCACGCCCTGCTGGTCGGCCAGCGTGAACTCCACCCGCTTGGCCAGCGCCGCGGCCAGCGCCTTTTCGGCCTGGAAGCGGCCATGCACGGCCACGACAGCCTCGAAATCGGCGCGCACCTGCTGCAGCCCGGCGTCGGTGGCCAGCGCGGTGTAGAAGCGCCGCCACAGCAGTGCCACGGCGGGGGCGTCGTCTTCCAGCAGGGTGTAGCTGGCCGGCAACTGCAGCGCTTCCAGCACCGCCAGCGGCGCGCTGCGCAGCAGTGCTGCAAACCATCTGTGGAAGGTGCGGATCTGCACGGGCCGCCCTTGCGCCAGCACCGATTGCTGCAAATTTCGTAGCACATCAATGAGATGATGCGCTGGCCCGGTGCCTGAAACAGGCAGAATTCCGCGGGCCTGCAGCGCCTCGGCGAGCTGCGCGTCATCGGCCAGCGCGAAATCGGTCAGCCATTCGTGCAGGCGCTGGCGCATCTCGCCGGCCGCCTTCTTGGTGAAGGTGATGGCCAGGATTTCATGCGGCGCGCAGCCGGCCAGCAGCGCCCGCACGATACGCGAGACCAGCATCCAGGTCTTGCCCGCCCCCGCGCAGGCCTCGACCGCCACACTGCGCTGCGGGTCGCAGGCAATGGCATAGAAGCCTTCGCGCGAGACCGGCTGGCCGTTGTGTTCGTAGGCGTAGACGAGCGCGGGGTTCATGCAGTCCACCAATCCTTGCGGCACAGGCCTCGGGCCGCGCAGAAGTCACACACGCTGCCCTCGCCCAGCGCAGGCAGGGGCGTGCCGATGGCGATTCCTGCCAGATCGTGCTGGATGCCCTCGATGAGCGCGTCGCGCACGGCCACGATGTCGGGCTGCTCGAAGAGCTTCGTTCCGTCTTTCTCCCCGACATTCACGTAGGCTGCACGCAGTTGGTCGTCGGGCAGCAGGGCGGCATAGAAAGCCAGCTGGGTGTCTTCCAGCGGTTCTTTCAGGCGGTCGCGGGTGGCGCCCTGCGCTTCGGTCTTGTAGTCGAGCACGACGCTGCCAGTGGCATCGGTGTCGATGCGGTCGATGCGCCCCACCAGCGTGAGCGTCCCCAGCGGCTGGGTTTGCGCGCTTTCGGCCGCCACAAAGCGGGCGCCGCCCGCCTCATGGCCGGCCAGCCAGGCCAGGTAGCCATCGCGCACCCGGGGCCACGCCGCAGCAAAGGGCAGGAATTCGCCCTGCTGCAAGCCCATGGCCCGGGTGGCGCTGTCGGCTGCGGCATCGGCCAGGCGCTGGCGTGCCCCGGCATCGCCGGTGGGAGTGGCGAGCAGCGCCTCGTGGAACGTGCGCAGCGCCGCATGCAGCCAGAGGCCGAAGTCGCGCTTGTCGAGCGCTTCGTCGATCTCGTCGATCGGCTGCAGGCCGAGCTGCCGCAGCGCAAAAAAGCGGTACGGGCAGCGCCGCAGGTCTTCGTAGGCGCTGGCCGAGAGCATGGCCAGCGGCAGGGCCTGGCCGCTGGGCTGCGGTGGTGCGGCGGGGGCTGGCGTGATGCTGCGCAGCTCGCGCGGGTCATGGGCCTGCCGGGCGCTGCCGGTGTGGCGCACCATCTGCAGTTCCAGCTCCTGCACCAGCATGCTGGGCAGCAGGGTTTCACCGCTGTCGTCGCCCGTGCGCCACAGCACGTCGCAATGCGGGGTTTGCAGCGCGCTGTGCCAGGCCGCACGCTGCGCCTGCGCCAGCATGTCCCGCGACGGCATGCCCAGCGCCTGCCGCTGCGCCGTGCTCCAGTTGCCGGAGGGTTCGGGCGAGGGGCTCAGGCGCTGCTCGTCGCAGCCGGCCAGCACGAGTGCACCGAAAGGCCGGCCCAGCAACTGGCTCAGCGGAACGATGACCACCTGCTCCTGTCCCGGTGGATCGGGCTTGTAGGTGGTGGCTTCCAGCACCGCATGCACCCAGGCCGTGAAGTCGGCCAGCGTGAGGCGGCGGCTGGCGAAACTGGTGGTGGCCAGCGATTGCGCCAGATCCCTCTGGCCGGCCTCGCCCACATGCAGTTCGCGCAGCAGCCAGCTGCCGGCGGCGTCGGCTTCCAGCGGCGCCCACTGGCCGCTTTGCTCCAGAACGTCGCGCAGCGCAGCCAGCCACTGCGGCAGCGGGCGCGCCGCCTGCAGCAGGGCCCGCAAGCGGTTGGCCTGCGCCACCACGGCGCCGGCGGGCGCGGCGGCATCGGCCACGGTGCGCTGGCTCCAGCGCTGCCATTCGTGCACACCGGCCCGGCGCAGGGCCTTCTCCAGCGCCTGCACGGCAGGGCCTTCGAAAGCGGGGGCGTTCTTGAGCCAGTCGAGCACGGCGTCGCTGCCGGCGTTCCAGGCGCTGGCGCGCAGCAGGCCCATCACCTGGGCGGCGGCGCGGGTGGTCGAGAGTTTCCAGCCGTTCTCATCGCGGATGGCAGCGCCATGGGCCGCCAGCTTGGCGCGGATGCGGCGTGTCAGCGCACGGTCGATGTCAGCCAGCGCCACCGGCGCCCGCCCCGCGGCCAGGTGGCGCAGCACGCAGGCGGCGGCACGCTCCGCCTCGTCCTCGCCGTCGCTCGCCGCCTGCAGGTGGACCTGCCCCATCGGCCCGGGCTGGTCCAGTTGCAGCAGCACGGCCTGGCTACCCAGCCGGGACAGCAGCGCACCGGGTACCGGCTCGGCCTGGAAACCCTGCACGACCACCACGCAATCCCAGCCGTCGGTGCTGCCGGCCTGCAGCAGCGGATCGGTGGCGTATGCGGAAGCCGCCACCCACTCCAGCGCCAGCCGGGCCAGCGCCTGCTCTAGCGCCATGGCCGTGGCGTCCAGGCCCGCGGCCACGACGGGCCGGTTGCGGGCGGCCCAGTCCGGCCGGTCCTCCGGTGGCACGGCGGCGGCCAGTGGGGCCAGATGGTGGGCCGCCTCGACCAGGCGGCCAGCCAGCAGGTCGCGCTGGGCCGCCATGCCGGCCCGTTCCAGCAGGGTCTGGGCCGTGAGCAGGTCGCGCGCGGCCTGGAAGGTGATGTCGTCGCCGGCAGGCGGCTCGCCGGCCAGGCTCCGGGCCCAGCTGGTCATGGTGTCGAAGCGCGGCACAAAGGCCGCTTCCGCCGTGGCGGTGGGCCGGGCCACCCAGCGTGCCCACATCTGGCGGGCCCGCGGCACCAGCTGGAAATACGGCAGCAGCACCAGCGTGCGCGACGGATGGGCCTGCCGCTGCGCCATGGCATCGGCCAACCGGGCCATGATGCCCGTTCCGGGCGCCAGCCAGCAGCCCAGCACCGGATGCAAGGCCGGATCGTGCGTCAGGGAAAATCGAGAGGGAAAAGCTATGTCATCCATAGCACGGACCGGCAGCTGGGATACTTGGTTTCTGTCACAATGCCGCAACTTTAGCCGTATTGCCAAACTGTCAAAGGAGCCCACATGGCCAGCGACCTCATCAAACATGTTTCAGACGCCACCTTCGAAGCCGACGTGCTCCAATCGGCCCAGCCTGTGCTGGTCGATTACTGGGCCGAATGGTGCGGCCCCTGCAAGATGATCGCGCCCATCCTGGACGAAGTGTCCGGCACCTACGAAGGCAAGCTGCAGATTGCCAAGATGAACGTGGACGAGAACCGCGACATCCCGGCCAAGTTCGGCATCCGCGGCATCCCCACCCTGATGCTGTTCAAGGGCGGCCAGCTCGCTGCCACCAAGGTCGGCGCCATGAGCAAGGCCCAGCTGACTGCCTTCATTGACCAGCAACTGGCCTGATCCCGCCCCTCACCAGCAGCCCGGTTTTGCCGCCGGGCCGCCCAAGGCCAAAC
>DASWYJ010000239.1:0-1580 GCA_036405035.1 Burkholderiaceae bacterium | reverse complement strand
CCTAGGCCTCTAGACGATAGGGTCAAAACCTGGACGACTCGGTGGTGGAGGTAAACGGGATCGAACCGATGACCTCTTGCATGCCATGCAAGCGCTCTCCCAGCTGAGCTATACCCCCTTGAACGTATGCACTTGTGGTGCGCTGCGTTTCCGAGCCTCAAATTATAGCGCGGTTTTCAGGCCTTTTTTAAACGCGCAATCACCTTTTCACGCGAACACAGCGCCAGCACCGCATCCAGCGACGGTGTCTGGGCCGTTCCCATCACCAGAACACGCACCGGCATGGCCAGTTGCGGCATTTTCAGGCCGTGGGCGGCGAGCACGGTTTTCAGCACTGCGGCAATGGCCGCCTTGTCCCAGGCACAGGCCTGCAGCTGCTCCGCCAGCGCGGCGATGGCCGGGCGCACGGCGTCGGTCACGTGCTGAGCCAGTTCCTCGGCGCGGGGGGTGACGTCGGTGTAAAAGCCGGCAGCCCAGTCGGCCAGCACCACGGTGGTATCGCAGCGGTCCTTGAACAGCGCGCAGATGGCTTCCAACCGTTCGTCGGTGGCAATGCCACGCTCCTGCAGATGCGCCTGCACCAGCGGCGCCAGTTCGGCGTCGGGCGTGGTCTTCATGTGCTGGGCATTGACCCAGCGCAGCTTGGCCTCGTCGAACTGCGCCGCGCTGCGGCCCAGGTGGTCGAGGTTGAACCATTCCAGAAACTGTGCGCGGCTGAAGATCTCGTCGTCACCATGGCTCCAGCCGAGGCGAGCCAGGTAGTTCACCATGGCGTTGGGCAGGTAGCCTTCGACCGCATATTGCGTAACGGCCTTGGCGCCGTTGCGCTTGCTCATCTTCTCGCCCTGCTCGTTCAGCACGGTGGGCAGGTGGGCGTACACGGGCGGCGTCTGGCCCAGTGCGTGGAAGATGTTGATCTGGCGCGGCGTGTTGTTCACATGGTCATCGCCACGGATCACATGGGTGATCGCCATGTCGATGTCGTCGACCACCACGCAGAAGTTATAGGTGGGGGTTCCATCGGGCCGGGCAATGACCAGATCGTCGAGCTCGTCATTGTGGATCTCGATGCGGCCCTTCACCTTGTCGTCCCACGCCACCACCCCGCCGATGGGGTTGCGGAACCGCAGCACCGGCTGCACGCCTTCGGGCACCGGCGGCAGTGTCTTGCCGGGCTCCGGCCGCCAGGTGCCGTCGTAGCGCGGCTTTTCCTTGGCCGCCATCTGGCGCTCGCGCAGCGCGTCCAGTTCCGCCATGGACATATAGCAGGGGTACACATGGCCGGCGGCCTGCAGTTCGGCCAGCACCTGCTTGTAGCGGTCCATCCGCTGCATCTGGAAGAACGGGCCTTCGTCGTGGTGCAGGCCGAGCCAGGCCATGCCTTCGATGATGACATCCACCGCAGCCTGGGTGGAGCGCTCCACATCGGTGTCCTCGATGCGCAGGATGAAATCACCGCCGGTGGCACGGGCAAACGCCCACGGGTACAGCGCCGAGCGGATGTTGCCGAGGTGGATGAAGCCGGTCGGGCTGGGCGCGAAGCGCGTGCGCACCGTCGGCTGGGAAGCGTCTGCAGAGGT
>DASWYJ010000238.1:0-5584 GCA_036405035.1 Burkholderiaceae bacterium | reverse complement strand
ACCGACTGGCACAAGCACACGCTGTGGCACAGCGAAGGCAACCGCCTGTCGTACAAGCCGGTCAACATGACGCCACTCACGGTTGAGTCGGTTCCCCTGAAGGTAAGGACGTTCTAATCATGATTCGCACATTCCAGATCTACCGCTACGACCCGGACAAGGACGCCAAGCCCTACATGCAGACCGTCGAGATCGAACTCGACGGCCATGAACGCATGCTGCTCGACGCGCTGATGAAGCTGAAGGCGCAGGACCCGACGCTGAGCTTCCGCCGCTCGTGCCGCGAAGGCGTCTGTGGCTCCGACGCGATGAACATCAATGGCAAGAACGGCCTGGCCTGCCTGACCAACATGCTCACGCTCAAGGGCACCATCGTGCTCAAGCCGCTGCCCGGCCTGCCGGTGGTGCGCGACCTGATCGTCGACATGACGCAGTTCTTCACCCAGTACAACTCGATCAAGCCCTACCTGGTGAACGACAACGTGCCGCCGGAGAAGGAGCGCCTGCAGAGCCCCGAGGAGCGCGAAGAGCTCAACGGCCTGTACGAGTGCATTCTGTGCGCGAGCTGCTCCACCAGCTGCCCGAGCTTCTGGTGGAACCCGGACAAGTTCGTCGGCCCGGCCGGCCTGCTGCAGGCCTACCGCTTCATCGCCGACAGCCGCGACCAGGACACCGCCAGCCGTCTGGACAACCTGGAAGACCCGTACCGGCTCTTCCGCTGCCACACCATCATGAACTGCGTCGATGTCTGCCCGAAGGGTCTGAACCCCACCAAGGCCATCGGCAAGATCAAGGAAATGATGGTGCTGCGCACGGTCTGACCGGGCAGGCCTTCAGACCACAGGCGATGGCACATACCGGTGAAGCCCTGCTCGGCGAACGGGCCCTCAGCAAGCTGAAATGGCGTTGCCGCCGCGGCCTGCTGGAGAACGATTTGTTCATCGAGCGCTTCTTCACCCGGCATGAATCTCGCTTGACCACCGGACAGGCCCTGGGCCTGGAGGTGTTGATGGATCTGGCGGACAACGATCTGCTGGACCTTTTGCTGCGCCGCAAGGAACCTGAAGGCCCGATCAATACAATGGAAGTACGCGAAGTGCTGGAATTGCTGCGCAGCCCCGGCTGCACGGCAGAATCAGCACGCCCGGCTGGAACACGACTCTGAAAACCTGAGAAAGCAACCCATGAAACTTGCTGAAAACAAAGCCACCCTGTCCTTCAGTGCCGGAGGCGCCCCGGTCGAACTGCCGATCTACAACGGCACCATCGGCCCCGATGTCATCGACATCCGCAAACTCTATGCCCAGACCGGCATGTTCACCTACGACCCGGGTTTCCTGTCGACCGCGGCCACGCAGTCGACCATCACCTACATCGATGGCGACAAGGGCGAGCTGCTGTACCGTGGCTACCCCATCGAACAACTGGCCACCAACTGCGACTTCCTGGAAACCTGCCACCTGCTGCTGTACGGTGAACTGCCCGACGCCGCCGGCAAGAAGGCCTTCACCGACCGCGTGACCATGCACACCATGGTCAACGAGCAGATGCAGTTCTTCCTGCGCGGCTTCCGCCGCGACGCGCACCCGATGGCCATCATGACCGGCCTGGTCGGCGCACTGTCGGCCTTCTACCATGACAGCACCGACATCAACAATCCCAAGCACCGCGAAATCGCCGCGATCCGCCTGATTGCCAAGATGCCGACGCTGGTGGCCATGGCCTACAAGTACACCATCGGCCAGCCCTACATGTACCCGAAGAACGAGCTGAGCTACGCCGGCAACTTCCTGCACATGATGTTCGCCACGCCCTGCGAAGACTACAAGGTCAACCCGGTGCTGGAGCGCGCGCTTGACCGCATCTTCACGCTGCATGCCGACCACGAGCAGAACGCCTCCACCTCGACCGTGCGCCTGTGCGGCTCGTCGGGCACCAACCCGTTCGCCGCCATCGCGGCCGGCGTGGCCTGCCTCTGGGGCCCGGCCCACGGCGGCGCCAACGAAGCCGCGCTCAACATGCTGGAAGACATCCAGAAGATGGGCGGCGTCAGCAAGGTCGGCGAATTCATGGAGAAGGTCAAGGACAAGAACTCCGGCGTCAAGCTGATGGGTTTTGGCCACCGCGTCTACAAGAACTACGACCCCCGCGCCAAGCTGATGCAGGAAACCTGCAACGAAGTGCTGAACGAACTGGGCCTGGAAAACGACCCGCTGTTCAAGCTGGCCAAGTCGCTGGAAAAGATTGCGCTGGAAGACGAATACTTCGTTTCCCGCAAGCTCTACCCCAACGTCGATTTCTACTCCGGCATCGTGCAGCGCGCCATCGGCATCCCGGTGCCGCTGTTCACCGCGATCTTCGCGCTGGCCCGCACCGTAGGCTGGATCGCCCAGCTCAACGAAATGATCAGCGACCCCGAATACAAGATCGGTCGCCCGCGCCAGCTGTTCAGCGGCTCGGTCAAGCGTGACGTGCAGCCCCTCAGCAAGCGCTGATCCACAGCGGTCCGCATACGGCCCACCGGCACTGCCGGTGGGCTTTTTTTTGCTCATCTATTCATAGCTATATCACCAGCATTGACGCTGGGCAGTGGCCAAAAACACCACGAATACCTCTGGGTGGCAGCGATTGGGCACCCGGGGCATGCCAAAGCACGATGGCAAATATATCCTCAGAAGGGGAAAATACGCAATCCATCGCGTAATGCGATGACAAAGCCCCATGAAACCCTCTGAACGCAGCTTTGCCCGCCGGATCGATCTCACGTCGCTGCAGCTCTTCGTGGCCGTATGCGAACTGGGCAGCATCGCCCGGGCGGCCGAGCGGGAATTCATTGCGGCATCGGCCGTCAGCAAACGGCTGGCCGACCTGGAAGCCGCGCTGGATACTCCGTTGCTGTACCGCCACACCCGCGGGGTTGACCTGACGCCGGCCGGAGAAAGCCTGCTGCACCACGCCCGGTCGGTGCTGTTCAGCCTGGAAAAGATGCAGGGTGAGCTGAGCGAATACGCCGACGGTGTGCGCGGCCATGTGCGCATCCATGCCAGCATTTCCGCGGTGGTGCAGTTCCTGCCGGAAGACCTGGGCCGCTTCATCGGTGAGCACCCGCAGGTCAAGATTGATCTCGAGGAGCACCTCAGCACCGAAGTGGTCCGTGCCGTGCAGGAGGGTGTGGCCGATCTCGGCATCTGCAACACCGGCCTGCCGGGCCAGCCGGCGGCCGGTCTGGAAACCCTGCCCTACCGGCAGGACCGGCTGGTGCTGGTGGTCCCGCGCGGCCATGCACTGGCCGGCCGGGAAACGGTGGCCTTCTCCGACACGCTCGACTGCGACCATGTGGGGCTGCACGCCAACAGCTCGATCTACCTCACCATGCGGCAGGCCGCAGCGGAATCGGGCCGCACCATCCGGCTGCGCATCCACGTGGCCGGCATGGACGCCATGTGCCGCATGATCCACAACGGCCTGGGTGTGGGTGTGATGCCGCAGCGTGCATTCGCCTTGATGCACGGCGTGGGTGCACTGGAAGCCGTGCCGCTCAGCGATGGCTGGGCCACGCGGCGCATCGAGCTGGTGGCCCGCGATTTCTCCACGCTGCCCGTCACCGCACGGTCGCTGGTGGAACATCTGCGCGCGCAGACGCCCGACACCGAACCCCACGCATAAAATCAACCGCCACTGAAAGCAGGACCACCATGGGACGCACCCTTTACGACAAGCTCTGGGATGAGCACGTTGTCCACACCGAGGACGACGGCACCGCCATTCTCTACATTGACCGCCACCTGGTGCATGAAGTGACCAGCCCGCAGGCCTTCGAGGGCCTGCGCGTGGCAGGCCGCAAGGTCTGGCGCGTCAGCTCCATCGTCGCCACGGCCGACCACAACACCCCCACCACCGGCTGGGAGCGCGGCTATGACGGCATTGCCGACCCGATCAGCAAGGAACAGATCACCACGCTGGACAGCAACATCGCCGAGTTCGGCTCGGCGGCGTACTTTCCCTTCCTGTCGAAACGGCAGGGCATCGTGCATGTGATCGGCCCGGAGAACGGCGCCACGCTGCCCGGCATGACCGTGGTGTGCGGCGACTCACATACCTCCACCCATGGCGCGTTCGGTGCGCTGGCGCACGGCATCGGCACCAGCGAAGTCGAACATGTGATGGCCACACAGACCCTGCTGGCCAAAAAGGCCCGGAACATGCTGGTGCGGGTCGACGGCGCGGTGGCGCCCGGCGTGACCGCCAAGGACATCGTGCTGGCCATCATTGGCCGCATCGGCACGGCGGGTGGCACGGGCTACACCATTGAATTCGGTGGCGCCGCCATCCGCGCCCTGTCCGTGGAAGGCCGCATGACGGTCTGCAACATGGCCATCGAAGCCGGCGCCCGCGCCGGGCTGGTTGCGGTGGACGACAAGACCGTCGCCTATCTGCGCAATCGCCCGTTTGCGCCTGGCTTCGACGCCACCACCGGCAAGACCGGCGGTGTGGAGTGGGATCAGGCGGTGGCCTACTGGCAGACACTGCATTCGGACGCCGACGCGAAGTTCGATACCGTGGTCGAACTCGATGCCGCGCAGATCCTGCCGCAGGTGACCTGGGGCACCTCGCCCGAGATGGTGGTGCCGGTGAATGGCCGCGTGCCCGATCCCGACAGGGAAAAAGACGCGGTCAAACGCGGCGCCATTGAGCGCGCACTGACCTACATGGGTCTGGAGCCCAACAAGGCGATGGACGACATCTTCGTCGACAAGGTGTTCATCGGCTCTTGCACCAATAGCCGCATCGAAGACATGCGCGAAGCCGCCGCCGTAGTCAAAAAGCTCGGCCAAAAGGTCGCCAAGAACGTGAAGCTGGCACTGGTGGTGCCGGGCTCCGGCCTGGTCAAGGAACAGGCCGAGCGCGAAGGCCTGCACGAGATCTTCAAGGCCGCCGGCTTCGAATGGCGCGAACCCGGCTGCTCGATGTGCCTGGCCATGAACGCCGACCGGCTGGAGCCGGGCGAGCGCTGCGCCTCCACCAGCAACCGCAACTTCGAAGGCCGCCAGGGCAACGGTGGCCGCACCCATCTGGTCAGCCCCGCGATGGCGGCTGCCGCCGCGGTGCATGGTCATTTTGTTGACGTGCGCACCCTGGCCTGAAGCGGAGGAACACACCATGCAGAAATTCACCGTCCACAAGGGCCTGGTCGCCCCACTCGACCGCGACAACGTCGACACCGACGCCATCATTCCCAAGCAGTTCCTCAAGTCGATCCGCAAGACCGGCTTCGGACCGAACCTGTTCGACGAGTGGCGCTACCTGGACCACGGCGAGCCCGGCCAGGATCCGGCCACACGCCGGCCCAACCCCGACTTCGTGCTGAACCAGCCGCGCTATGCCGGTGCTTCGGTGCTGCTGGCGCGCCAGAACTTCGGCTGCGGATCGTCGCGCGAACATGCGCCCTGGGCCATTGACCAGTACGGCTTTCGCGCCATCATCGCGCCGAGCTATGCCGACATCTTCTTCAACAACTGCTTCAAGAACGGCCTGCTGCCCATCGTGCTGCCGGAAGCACAGGTCGCCCAGCTGTTCGACGAAG
>DASWYJ010000237.1:0-4150 GCA_036405035.1 Burkholderiaceae bacterium | reverse complement strand
CACCGACCAGGAGCAGAAGCTGGTGGCCGACGCCTTCATTGCCGAGCTCAGCGCCAGCGGCGTGTACGGCAAGCCCATCGTCACCGAGATCCTGCCGCTGGAGAACTACAGCGCCGCGGAGGATTACCACCAGGATTTCTTCGAGCGCAACCCCTTCCAGGGCTACTGCATGGCGGTGGCGGGGCCCAAGGTGGCCAAGTTCCGCAAGACCTTCGGCGAGCGCTGGCGTGGCTGAAGCCGCTGGCGTGCGCGGGGGCCGGGCGTGATCGAGAGCCACGCGCTGCGCTTTGCCTACCCGGCCGGGCCGGCGCTGGCATTTCCCGACGTGGCCGTGCCGCAGGGCGGCACACTGCTGCTGCGAGGCGCCTCGGGCTCCGGCAAATCGACCTGGCTGGCGCTGGTGGCGGGCTTGCGCAGCGCCACCGGCGGCCACCTGCGGGTGGCCGGGCAAGACCCTGCCGCCCTGGCTCCCGCTGCCCGGGACGCCTGGCGGGCGGGCGCGCTGGGCCTGGTGCCGCAGCGGCTGCATCTGAGCGCGGCCCTCACGGTGCAGGCCAATCTGGCGCTGGTTTATTACGCGGCGGGCCTGCCGGAAGACCACGCTGCCGTGGCCGGCGTGCTGGAAGCGCTGGGCCTGTCGGCACTGGCCGGGCGCAGGCCCCACCAGCTCTCCGGCGGCCAGGCCCAGCGGGTCGCCCTGGCCCGCGCACTGCTGCGCCGTCCGCGCGTGCTGCTGGCCGACGAGCCCACCGCCAGCCTTGATGACGCCGCCGCCCAGGCCACCCTGGCCCTGCTGCGCCACAGCGCCGAAGCCTGCGGCGCCACGCTGGTGGTGGCCACGCACGACGCCCGGGCCCGGCAGGCGCTGGCGGGCGCCCAGACCGCCTGGTTTGGCGAAATTTCAAATGAAAACAGCCCGTGGCCAGCGCCGGATATGGCAGGTTCGCTATGAAAACTGCAGCGTTGGCATGGCACTACCTGTGGGCGCGGCCGCTGGTGGCCGCGCTCAATGTGCTGCTGCTGGCGCTGGCGCTGGCCTCGGTCACGCTGGTTCTGCTGGTGGGCACACAGATTGACCGCGCCTTTGGCCGCGACGTGGCCGGCATCGACGTGGTGGTGGGTGCCAAGGGCAGCCCGATGCAGCTCATCCTCTCCGGGGTGTTTCATCTCGACGTTCCCACCGGCAACGTGCCGCTGGCCGAGGTGCAGCGCCTGCAGCGTCACCCGCAGGTGGAAACGCTCATTCCGCTGGCGCTGGGCGACAGCTTCCGGGGTTTCCGCATTGTCGGCACCACGCCGGACTACATCGCCCACTACGCCGTGCCGATGGTGCAGGGCCGTGCGTGGGCCGCACCCATGGAGGCCGTGCTCGGCGCCGATGTGGCGCAGCGGGCCGGTGGCGCGCAGGCGCTGCGGCCGGGCGACCGCTTCACCGGTTCCCACGGCTTGGCTGGCGGGCACGACCATGGCGATGCGCCGTACACCGTGGCCGGCGTGCTGGCGCCCTGCGGCTGTGTGCTCGACCGGCTGGTGCTGACCGATCTGGCCTCGGTCTGGCAGGTGCACGAGGGGCCGGACGACAGCACCCTCGGCGCCGAAGACCGCGCCGCGCTGGCTGCCGAGCGCGAAGTGACGGTGGCGCTCATCCGCTATCACACACCGCTGGCCGCGGTGAGCTTCCCGCGCTTCGTGAACACCACCACCCGCATGCAGGCCGCCGCGCCGGCGGTGGAAATCACCCGGCTGCTGCGCATGGTGGGCGTGGGGACCGACGTGCTGCGCGCCTTTGGCGTGGTGCTGCTGGCCATTGCCGGGCTCAGCGTGTTCATCGCGCTGTGGCACGCGGTGCGCGAGCGCCGGAGCGACCTGGCGCTGCTGCGCATGCTGGGCGCGCCGCCGTCCCGGCTGGCCGGCCTGCTGCTGTGCGAGGCGCTGTGGCTGGCGCTGCTGGCCTCGGTGCTCGGCCTGCTGGGCGGCCACCTCTTGACAGCTTTGCTAGGCTGGATGCTGCCGCCCGACAACACTCTGCCGCTGCGGGGCACGGTGGTGCTGGCCAGCGAATGGGCGGTACCGCTGGCCGCGGCCCTGGTGGCCGGGCTGGCGGCGGTGCTGCCGGCGCTGCAGGCGCTGCGGGTGGAAGTGGACGAACTGCTGCAGCCGGGCTGAGCAGGCCGCCGGGCGTGTGTACTGATCGATCAAACGGATTTGAAAGGAAATTGAATGAAAAAACTGCTCCTGGCCAGCGTGCTGCTTGGCTCATTTGCTATGAATGTAGTAGCTAAACCCGACGCCGCCGCGCTGCAGGACATTGCACGCCACCGGGCGATGGCGGCAGCCCATACGGCTGCGGCACAATGCCTGTCTGCGGGGCGCCCCCATGATGTGTGCCAGCAGGAACTGCAAACGGCCTGCAAGGGCCTGGCCATTGGCAAACACTGCGGCATGCGCCATGTGCACTGAACGGCGCGCCCGGAACGGATATCCACGATGAAACCCCTGCTTCCCCTGATGCTGCTGGTGGCCTGCGCGGCGAGCGTGGCGCAGCCGCAGCTGTCGTCGCCCATCGCGCCTTCGGCCACGCCGCAGCCTGCCCGGCCCGGCGCCCCGGTGGTGAACCCGCCGCTGGGCAGCATCGACGGCGTGGCCGGCAGCGGCCCCGGTGTGCATGGCGCGGGCAGCCCGTTCCCGCAGTTGCAGGATCGGGCCGACGTGGTGCCCTGGTCCACACTCACTGCCGTGAAGACGCGGGTCGAGAAAAAGCGCATCCTGCCGGTGTTTCCGGCGCCGGTGCAGGCGCTGCACAGCAAGACCCAGCGCATCCAGGGCTTCATGATGCCGCTGGAACCGGGTGAGAAGCAGCGCCATTTCCTGCTCAGCTCGGTGCCGCTGACCTGCTCCTTCTGCCTGCCCGGGGGGCCGGAAAGCATGGTCGAGGTGCGCACCCGTTCGCCGGTCAAGTATTCGATGGAGCCGGTGGTGGTGGAGGGCACCTTCGCCGTGCTGCAGGACGACCCCTACGGCCTCTACTACCGCATCACCGATGCCGTAGCCGCCCGCTGACCTGCCCATGCTGCGCTCCCCCACGTCCACTGCCACACACCGCACGGGCCCGCCCCGCGCGGCGGTGCTGTGGCTGGTCGCGGTGGTGCTGCTGGCGCAACTGCTGTGGCAGACGCTGGGTCACATGCACGGGCTCGTGCACTTCCCGGCGGTGCACGGCCATGCACATGGCGGCCACAGCCATGCGGACGTGGACGACGCCCACCACCCGGCCGCCACCGGCTGGGTCTCTGCCCTGGTGGGCCATGCGGGTGACGAATCCACCTGCCGGCTGCTCGACCAGCTGGGCCACGGTGACACGCTGGCCGGCATGGCCAGCATCTGGCTGCCGCTGCAGCCCGCGGCCGCGCTGCTGCTGACGGCCGACTGCGAAGCCCGCGCACGCTGGGCAGCGCTGTTCGACGCCCGCGGCCCGCCCGCAGCCCGCTGACATCCCCCTTCCGTCTTCCACCGGGCCCTGGCGGCGCCGGTGGTTGTTTTGCACGCCCGGCGCTTGCGCCGGCGTGCCGCATTCCCGATTCAGCGAGTTCACCATGTCTTCATCCCTTCGCCACGCCCGGCGCGCGTCTTTGTTCCCGCGCCGGTTCACCCCGCTATGCGCCGCCATGCTGGCGCTGGCCCCCGGCCTGGCGGCCGCCCAGCAGGCCGGCCCCAGCCTGCGGGAAGTCACCGTCACCGGCAATCCGCTGGGCACCGGCCTGATCGCGCCGGCCAGCCAGCTCTCGGGTGACGCGCTCACGCTGCGCCGCCAATCCACCATCGGCGAAACACTCGACGGCCTGCCCGGGGTGTCGAGCACCTACTTCGGACCCAACGCCAGCCGCCCCATCATCCGCGGGCTCGACGGCGACCGCATCCGCGTGCTGCAGAACAGCGGCGCCAGCGTGGATGCCTCCGGCCTGAGCTTCGACCATGCGGTGCCGGTCGACCCGCTCGTGGTCGAGCGCGCCGAAGTGCTGCGCGGCCCCGGTGCGCTGCTGTACGGCGGCAGCGCCGTGGGCGGCGTGGTGAACCTGATCGACCACCGCATCCATGGCGAGCCGCTGTTCGACGCGCAGGGCGGTGTTTCCGGCCGGGCCGAGCTGCGGGT
>DASWYJ010000236.1:0-2515 GCA_036405035.1 Burkholderiaceae bacterium | reverse complement strand
CAGCCGGGCTTGCGTTCTCTGCCGGGCCGGCCCGGCGGGGCACCGCTGTAGCCTGGTGACGGGCAAAGAGCTGGGAAACCTCGCGCGTCGCACGTTCGATCTCTGCAATGGTGTGGAAGACCATACGCTGCACGGGATCTGCAGCCTGCTCGGCCAATTGCCTCGCCGACCCCGCCGTGGATACCGAGCCCAGATCCAGGCCCGCACCCAGTTGCACCAAAGGTACACCCAGCGCCAGCAGTTTGCCCTGCCGCCCATGAGTGGCAGCAGCGGCGGGTACATCCGCTGAGCCAGCAGGCACACGCGCCATGCCCAGCAGCGCGGCATCGAATGCAAGGCCCTCTACCCACAGCGCAGCACTCATATGGGTCAGCTGTGCCATGGCACTCCGCTTGCCCTGGTTGGCGTGCAGCGCCACATGGGGCCGCCCTTTCAGGATATCGCCAATGAATCCGACAAGGGATCCGGTTCCTGCCTGAATGAATACCCGGCATCCCGCCGCATACATTGCGTCGATCAGTGCATGAAACCGTACGGGCTGGAGAAGGTGGTCGATCGCCAGGCCACGCACGGCATCGGCTTGATCGGGGTACGGAGTGGCCGTGGTAGCCGACCAGACCGGTACCCGGGGGGCGCTGAGCCCAACCGCTCCAAAGAACTCCCGGTACATCCCGAGATGGTCATTGAACAACGGCGAGTGGAAACCCGACACAAAGGGAAGTACTTCGCAAAAAACTGCCAACTCCCGCAAACGGGAGGCCAGGGTTTCGATACTGCTTTTGCGCCCGCAGGCAATGGCCTGATGCGGGCAGTTCTCGTGCGAAATGGCGATGTCGGCAAGGCCTTGCATCGCCTGCTGCATCCGGTGTGCATCGCATCCTGCAGCCAGAAAAAGAACATCCGGAAACGCAATGGCATTGCCTGCGATGGAGGAGCCAATCCGTTCCTCCAGACCTTCTCCGGTCATCATGCCTGACGCATGCATGGCGCTCCATTCGCCTATGCTGTGGCCCGCAATGGCGTCTGGTTGAATCTTCAGGTCCTGCAATACACCAAACATGTACCGGTTGAACTCCAGCACTCCCAGCGCAGTACCCAACAAGCCATCCGATGCGCGGAGCTGATTGATGTACTCCGGTACCGGGAGGCCAAACGCTGCAGCCAGTCCTTCTGTTTGCGGTGCAAAACTGCTGTCAATGCCCGGAAAGAGCACGGCGACCTTCCCGCCCGCCGCAGCCAGTCCGCCGGTCGTGAAGTAAATATCGCTGCGCCCGTGCCACGGCTGGCCGGAGGTAATGACCTTGCGCGCCAGTTCAAGCTTTCGGCTGTCCGGATCAACAATGGCAATGCGGCACGGCCCATTTTCCGCACCAACACTGCTCCGACCTTCGGCAAGACGCTCCAGCAACTGTCCGGGAGTGTCGGCGCAGAGCGTCATGACAGCAGGGAGTCCAGGCGCCGGAGTGCGTACCCGGTTCTCCAGCGGGGCAGGCATGGCATGCCCCCGGATGACGACATGGGCGTTGATGCCGCCGAAGCCAAACGCATTGACTCCGGCAATACGCTCGGTTCGCCCGGCTTCCCACGGCCGCGCCGCGTCAAGCACCCTGAATCGGGTGCGGTCCATGCCGGGATGGGGCTCCCCGCAATGCAGCGACGGCGGCAGCACCCCATGGTGTACAGCCAGGGCCCCCTTGATCAAACCGGCAATGCCGGCAGCAGGCATCGTGTGACCAATCATGGATTTGACCGACCCCATGACCGCACGCTCTGCCTGCGCGTGGGACGGGCCGAAGAACCGCGCAACGGTTTCCAGCTCGGCCTCATCACCGGCAGGCGTACCGGTTCCATGCGCTTCGAGCAAACCAATCGCCTGTGGCGCAAATGGCAATCCGGTCCAGGCTCGCTCCAGGGCAAGAAACTGCCCGTCCGCAGAAGGCGCAATGAGGCTGCCACTGCGCCCATCGCTGGCGGAGCCAACCCCTTCGATGACGGCGTAGATGCGATCACCCGACGCCACCGCGTCATCGAGTCGCTTCAGCACAACCATCCCGATACCTTCACCCGCCAGAATGCCGTCCGCCTGCCGTGAGAAAGGCCGGATGACACCTGTCCTGGACAAGGCGCCAAGCTGGCAGAACGTTGCCCAGAAGGTGAGGTCGTGGCACACGTGGACACCACCCACCATCATCATGTCGGTTTGCCGGGACCTCAGCGCGGTGCAGGCATGTTCCAGCGCAATCAGTGAGCTGGCGCAGGCGGCATCCACGGTAAACGCAGGCCCCCGCAAATCCAGCTTGTTGGCCAGACGGGATGCCACCAGGTTCGGGATCATTCCCGCTGCAACATCGGGGCCAAAATAATCGAGCTGGCTCAGCAGCCGTTCCTTGACCTGGGCCAGCGCTGAAGCGCCCAGGTCCGGAAACAGTTCACCGAGTGTCAACAGCACCTGGGGAATCACACGGACATGCTGGGCCAGCCGGGCACCGCCGGCCGTGATGTAGTTGCCACGGCC
>DASWYJ010000235.1:0-14925 GCA_036405035.1 Burkholderiaceae bacterium | reverse complement strand
CCCGCGAGATCACGCCGCGCATCATCCGTGAAGACAACTACGGAGGTCTGCAGTAAGCGCGCCATGGCTGACATCAAGAACTACACCCTGAACTTCGGCCCGCAGCACCCGGCTGCCCACGGTGTGCTGCGCCTGGTGCTGGAGCTGGATGGCGAAGTCATCCAGCGCGCCGATCCGCATATCGGCCTGCTGCACCGCGCCACCGAAAAACTGGCCGAAAGCAAGACCTACATCCAGTCGCTGCCCTACATGGACCGGCTCGACTATGTGTCGATGATGTGCAACGAGCACGCCTATTGCCTGGCCATCGAGAAGATGATGGGCATCGAGGTGCCTGAACGCGCGCAGTACATCCGTGTGATGTTCTCCGAGATCACCCGTTTGCTGAACCACCTGCTGTGGCTGGGCTGCCACGGGCTGGACTGCGGCGCCATGACCATCTTCCTGTACGCATTCCGCGAGCGGGAAGACCTGTTCGACATGTACGAAGCGGTGTCGGGTGCGCGCATGCATGCGGCGTATTTCCGTCCGGGTGGCGTGTACCGCGACCTGCCTGACAGCATGCCGCAGTACAAGGCCAGCAAAATCCACAATGCGCGTGCCATCCAGGGCATGAACCAGAACCGCCAGGGCTCGCTGCTCGATTTCATCGACGATTTCACCCAGCGTTTCCCCAAGTACCTGGCCGAGTACCACACGCTGCTCACCGACAACCGCATCTGGAAGCAGCGCACCGTGGGCATTGGCGTGGTCACGCCCGAGCGCGCGCTGAACCTCGGCTTTACCGGCGCCATGTTGCGCGGCTCCGGCATTGCCTGGGATCTGCGCAAGCAGCAGCCCTACGATGTGTACGCCAAGATGGATTTCGACGTGCCCATCGGCAAGACCGGCGATTGCTACGACCGCTACCTGGTGCGCATGGAAGAGATGGCGCAATCCAACCGCATCATCCAGCAGTGCGTGGCCTGGCTGCGTGCCAACCCCGGCCCGGTGATCACCGACAACCACAAGGTGGCCGCGCCCGACCGGGAGTCGATGAAGTCGAACATGGAAGAGCTGATCCACCATTTCAAGCTTTTCACCGAAGGTTTTCGCGTGCCCGAAGGCGAGGCCTATGCCGCCGTCGAACACCCGAAGGGCGAGTTCGGCATCTACATGGTGAGCGACGGGGCCAACAAACCCTACCGCCTGAAGATCCGTGCGCCCGGCTTTGCGCATCTGGCGGCGCTGGATGAAATGGGTCGTGGCCACATGATTGCGGATGCGGTGGCCATCATTGGAACGATGGACATTGTGTTTGGAGAAATTGACCGATGATCTCTGAAGCAACACGGGTGCGCTTCGCCAAGGAAGTCGCCAAGTACCCTGCCGACCAGGCGCAGTCCGCGGTGATGGCCTGCCTGGCTATCGTCCAGCAGGAGCAGGGTTTCGTGAGCATCGACAGCGAAAGGGAAATCGCTGCCTATCTGGGCATGCCTCCGATTGCCGTGCATGAGGTCACGACCTTCTACAACATGTACAACCAGCAGCCGGTGGGCAAGTACAAGCTCAACGTCTGCACCAATCTGCCGTGCCAGCTGCGCGATGGCCAGAAGGCTCTGCACCACCTGGAACACAAGCTGGGTATCCACATGGGTGAAACCACCGCCGACGGCCTGTTCACGCTGCAGCAGAGTGAATGCCTGGGCGCCTGCGCCGATTCGCCAGTGATGCTGGTGAACGATCGCACCATGTGCAGCTTCATGAGCACCGACAAGCTCGACCAGCTGGTCGACGGTTTGAAGAAAGCCGAGGCCAACGCATGAACGCGCAGCAAGTGCTCTCGCAGTTCCAGGCCACGGGTGTGCAAACCTGTTTCCATGGCCGCCACATCGAACCGCAAATCTACGCCGGCCTGGACGGCACCAACTGGCGCCTGAAAGACTACGAAGCCCGCGGCGGCTACCAGGCCCTTCGCAAGATCCTGACCGAGGGCATGACCCAGGACCAGGTGATTGCCACCGTCAAGGAATCGGCGCTGCGCGGCCGTGGCGGAGCCGGTTTTCCCACCGGCCTGAAGTGGAGCTTCATGCCACGCCAGTTCCCGGGCCAGAAGTATTTGGTCTGCAACTCGGACGAGGGCGAGCCCGGTACCTGCAAGGACCGCGACATCCTGCAGTTCAACCCGCACATTGTCATCGAAGGCATGGCCATTGCGGCCTACGCCATGGGCATCAGCGTGGGCTACAACTACATCCACGGCGAGATCTTCGACACCTACGACCGCTTTGAAGAGGCGCTGGAAGAGGCCCGCGCCGCTGGCTACCTGGGCGACAAGATCCTGGGCAGCGGCTTCAATTTCCAGCTGCACGCCTTCCATGGCTTTGGCGCCTACATCTGCGGCGAAGAAACCGCGCTGCTGGAGTCGCTCGAAGGCAAGAAGGGCCAACCCCGCTTCAAGCCACCGTTCCCGGCCAGTTTCGGCCTGTACGGCAAGCCCACCACCATCAACAACACCGAAACCTTTGCGGCCGTTCCCTGGATCATCCGCAATGGTGGCCAGGCCTACCTCGCGTGTGGCAAGCCCAACAACGGCGGCACCAAGATCTATTCGGTGTCGGGTGACGTGGAGTTGCCAGGCAACTACGAGGTGCCGCTGGGCACGCCGTTCGCCAAGCTGCTGGAACTCGCCGGGGGCGTGCGCAAGGGCCGGCAGCTGAAGGCGGTCATCCCCGGTGGCTCGTCGGCCCCGGTGCTGCCGGCCGCCATCATGATGGAATGCACGATGGACTACGACTCCATCGCCAAGGCCGGCTCCATGCTGGGTTCGGGCGCGGTGATCGTGATGGACGACTCGCGCTGCATGGTGGAATCGCTGAAGCGCCTGTCCTACTTCTACATGCACGAGTCCTGTGGCCAATGCACCCCTTGCCGCGAAGGCACGGGCTGGCTCTGGCGCCTGGTCGACAAAGTGCACCGTGGCGACGGCAAGTCCAGCGACATGGACCTGCTGAACTCGATTGCCGACAACATCCAGGGCCGCACCATCTGTGCGCTGGGCGATGCAGCGGCCATGCCGGTGCGCGCCATGATCAAGCACTTCCGCCATGAGTTTGAGGCCCTGATCCAACACAAGTCGCCCCAGGCTGCGGCGCAGCCTTGAGCGCGGGAAAAGCATATGGTTGAAATCGAACTCGACGGCAAGAAGGTGGAAGTCGCCGAAGGCAGCCTGGTGATGCAGGCGGCCGAAAAGGCAGGCACCTACATTCCGCACTTCTGCTACCACAAGAAGCTCAGCATCGCGGCCAACTGCCGCATGTGCCTGGTGGACATCGAAAAGGCGCCCAAGCCCATGCCGGCCTGCGCCACGCCGGTGACGCAGGGCATGATCGTCCGCACCAAGAGCGACAAGGCCATCAAGGCCCAGCAGTCGGTGATGGAGTTCCTGCTCATCAACCACCCGCTGGACTGTCCCATCTGCGACCAGGGCGGTGAATGCCAGCTGCAGGATCTGGCTGTGGGCTACGGTGGTTCATCGTCCCGCTACGACGAAGAGAAGCGTGTGGTGTTCCACAAGGACGTCGGCCCGCTCATCAGCATGGAGGAGATGAGCCGCTGCATCCACTGCACCCGCTGCGTGCGTTTCGGCCAGGAAGTGGCCGGCGTGATGGAGCTGGGCATGATCCATCGGGGTGAGCATTCGGAGATCACCACCATCGTCAGCGATACGGTCGATTCCGAGCTGTCGGGCAACATGATCGACATTTGCCCGGTGGGCGCGCTCACCAGCAAGCCCTTCCGCTACAGCGCCCGCACCTGGGAACTGAGCCGCCGCAAGTCGGTCAGTCCGCACGATTCCACCGGTGCCAACCTGATCGTGCAGGTCAAGAACCACAAGGTGATGCGCGTTGTGCCGCTGGAGAATGAAGCGGTCAACGAATGCTGGATCGCCGACCGCGACCGTTTTTCTTATGAAGCGCTGAACGGCGACGACCGCCTGACCGCACCCATGCTGAAGCAGGGCGGCGAATGGAAAACGGTGGACTGGCAGACCGCGCTGGAATACGTGGCCAACGGCCTGAAGCAGATCAAGGCTGACCATGGCGCCGCCAGTCTGGGTGCGCTGGTGAGCCCGCACAGCACCACCGAAGAGCTGTACCTCGCCGCTGCCCTGGTGCGTGGTCTGGGCAGCCAGAACATCGATTACCGGCTGCGTAATGCCGAGTTTGTGGCGTCCGAAGGTGTGCGCTGGCTGGGCACTTCCATTGCGTCGCTGTCGCAATTGCAGCGGGTGCTGGTTGTGGGCTCCAGCTTGCGCAAGGACCATCCGCTGCTGGCGCAACGTATCCGCCAGGCTGTGCGCAAAGGCGGCGTGGTGTCCCGCATCCAGGCACAGGACGAGGACTGGGCGCTGCCGGTAGCCCATACAGATTCTGCCGCACCGGCGGACTGGGCCCAGTCTCTGGCCAATGTGGCGGCAGCCGTGGCTGCCGAGAAAAACATCGCTGCACCTGCACAGGGCAGCGCCCAGGCCGGCGCCGCCATCGCCCGCGCGCTGCTGGGGGGTGAGCGCAAGGCCATCCTGCTGGGCAATGCCGCCGCGCACCATGCCAAGGCCAGCAGCCTGTTGGCATTGGCCCAATGGATTGGCGCAGAAACCGGTGCCACGGTGGGCTATCTCACGGAGGCCGCCAATACGGTGGGTGCACAGCTCGTGAACGCACAGCCGGTGGCCGGTGGCCTGCATGCCGGCCAGATGCTGGACGGGGCGCTCAAGGCGGTGCTGCTGCTGAATACCGAACCAGCCCATGATTCCGCTGCGGGCGCGAGGGCAACTGCCGCGCTGCAGAAGACGCAGATGGTCGTGACGCTGAGTCCGTTCAAGACTAATCTCGACATCAGCGACGTGCTGCTGCCGATTGCTCCTTTCACCGAAACCGCCGGTACCTTCGTCAACGCCGAAGGGCGGGTGCAGGGCTTCCATGGTGTGGTGCGGCCGCTGGGCGATACGCGCCCCGGCTGGAAGGTGTTGCGGGTGCTGGGTTCGATGCTGGGCCTGCCCGGTTTCGCGTTCGAAATCGTGGAGGAGGTGCGCGCAGCTGCGCTGCCCGCCGACGTGGCCGCCGTGCTGTCCAATGCCACCGCTGCCACGCCTGATCTGGCGCCGGCACCGGGGGTGCCCTGTGTTGCGTCGATCTATCAGCTGGATGGGCTGGTGCGCCGCGCACCGGCACTGCAATTGACGGCCGATGCCCGCCATGCGGCAGAGCAGGGAGTGGCCGCATGATCGACACGCTGTTTGGTCTGGGGCAAGATCTTGGTGCAGCCAGCTGGTGGGTCGAGATGGCCTGGCCGGTACTCTGGAACCTGATCAAGATCGTGGTGGTTGTGCTGCCGCTGATGGGCTGTGTGGCCTATTTGACGCTGTGGGAGCGCAAGGCCATTGGCTGGATGCAGATCCGCATCGGCCCCAACCGCGTCGGTCCTCTGGGTCTGCTTCAGCCGATTGCCGATGCCCTGAAGCTGCTGACCAAGGAGATCGTTGTTCCGGCGGCCGCCAACCGCAACCTGTTCTTCATTGGCCCCATCATGACCATCATGCCGGCGCTGGCCGCGTGGGCGGTGGTGCCCTTCGGCCCCGACGCGGCGCTGGCCAACGTCAATGCCGGCCTGCTGTTCATCATGGCCATCACGTCGATGGAGGTGTACGGCGTGATCATTGCCGGCTGGGCATCCAACTCCAAGTACGCCTTCCTGGGCGCGCTGCGGGCGTCGGCCCAGATGGTGAGCTATGAAATCGCCATGGGCTTCTGCCTGGTGGTGGTGCTGATGGTGTCGGCCAGCCTCAACATGACGGACATCGTGACGGCACAGAACACCGGCATGTTTGCTGCGCACGGCATCAACGTGCTCTCGTGGAACTGGCTGCCGCTGCTGCCGATCTTCGTGGTGTACATCATTTCAGGCATTGCGGAGACCAACCGCCACCCCTTCGACGTGGTCGAAGGCGAGTCTGAAATCGTTGCAGGTCACATGGTCGAGTACTCGGGCATGGCCTTCGCGATGTTCTTCCTGGCCGAGTACGCCAACATGATCCTGATTTCGGCGCTGGCCGCCATCATGTTCCTGGGGGGCTGGGCTGCGCCGGTGACGTTTGCCGCGTTTGGCATGGAGACACCGGCCTGGATTGTTTCCACGGCCTGGTTGTGGAACTGGTTCTGGCTGTTTGGCAAGACCTTTGTCGTGGTGACCATGTTCCTGTGGGTCCGCGCCACGTTCCCGCGCTTCCGCTATGACCAGATCATGCGGCTGGGCTGGAAGATTTTCATTCCGGTCACGCTGGTGTGGCTGGTGGTGGTGGGCGCCTGGATGCAGACCCCTTTCAGTATCTGGAAATAAACGAGTTGCCCATGAGTGCCCTAGCATCTCCCGCTTTCTCGCTGAAGGACTTTTTGTCCAGCTTCATGCTGGTCGAGCTGTTCAAAGGCCTTGCGCTGACCGGAAAACATGCATTCCGCCGCAAGATCACGGTGCAGTTTCCGGAGGAAAAAACGCCGATGTCGCCGCGTTTCCGGGGCTTGCACGCCCTGCGCCGCTATGAAAACGGTGAAGAGCGCTGCATTGCCTGCAAGCTCTGCGAGGCGGTCTGCCCGGCGATGGCCATCACCATCGAATCCGATGTGCGTGCGGATGGTTCGCGCCGCACGACCCGCTACGACATCGACCTGACCAAGTGCATCTTCTGCGGTTTCTGCGAGGAAAGCTGCCCGGTCGATTCCATCGTCGAGACGCATATCTTCGAATATCACGGCGAGAAGCGCGGTGATCTGTATTTCACCAAGGACATGTTGCTGGCCGTCGGAGACCGGTACGAGAGCGAAATCGCCGCCAACCGCGCGGCGGACGCCAAGTACCGCTGAGCGCCGCAGAAAAAGAAGCAACCCATGGACGTCAAGACTGGTCTCTTTTATGTATTCGCGGCGGTGCTGCTGTTTGCCGCATTCCGCGTGATCACTTCCCGCAATCCGGTGTACGCGGCGCTGTATCTGGTGCTGGCGTTTTTCCAGGCTGCAGCCATCTGGATCCTGCTGAAGGCCGAGTTTCTGGCGATTTCGCTGGTGCTGGTTTACGTGGGGGCGGTCATGGTGCTGTTCCTGTTCGTGGTGATGATGCTGGATATCAATATCGACAGCCTGCGCCGGGGTTTCTGGAAGCATTTCCCGCTAGCGGGATTGATCGGCGCGGTGATCGCGCTGCAGATGTCCTACGTGCTGCTTGGTGGTTTCCGGCCCACCGAACCTTCCAAGCCGGCGGTGGTTGCTGAGCAGCAGCAGGTGGTGGCGCAGGTCTCCAACACCAAGGAGCTGGGCAAGCTGCTGTACACAGAATACCTGTATCCACTCGAAGTGGCGGCAGTGATCCTGCTGGTGGCCATCATTGCGGCGATCGCGCTGACCCTGCGCCAGCGCAAGGACAGCAAGTATGTCAATCCTGCCGACCAGGTGCGGGTGCGTGCGCGTGACCGGATGGAGGTTGTCAAGCTTGCGGCGACCCGGACTGCGGAGCCGCCGCCTGCTGACAACGAAAGCGTGGAGAAAAAGGCATGACGCTGACTCTCGGACACTATCTCTCGCTGGGTGCGATCCTGTTCGCGCTGTCGGTGATCGGCATCTTCCTGAACCGCAAGAACCTGATCGTGCTGCTGATGGCTATCGAACTGATGCTGCTGGCCGTCAACATGAATTTTGTGGCGTTCTCCTATTACCTGAACGACCTGCATGGTCAGGTTTTCGTGTTTTTCATCCTGACGGTGGCCGCAGCCGAATCCGCCATTGGCCTGGCGATTCTCGTGCTGCTGTTCCGCAACAAGTCCAGCATCAACGTGGACGAACTCAATACGCTCAAGGGCTGATACAACAATGAGCCAGACCCTCCACGCCTCCACGCTGCTGGCTGTGCCACTGGCGCCGCTCGCCGGTGCCGTGCTCGCCGGTGTCCTGGGCACCGCATTCGGTGGCAATCGCATCGGCCGCAAGGCCAGCCACTGCCTGACCATCCTCGGTGTGCTGTTCGCCTTCGTGCTGTCTGCGATGACGCTGTACAGCGTGGTGCAGGACGGCGCCCGTTTCAACGAGACCATCTACACCTGGATGGTGGTCGGTGATCTGAAGATGGAAGTCGGTTTCCTGGTCGATGGCCTGACCGCAATGATGATGTGCGTGGTGACCTTCGTCTCGCTGATGGTGCACCTCTACACCGTGGGCTACATGGAAGAAGACGCGGGGTACAACCGCTTCTTCGCCTACATCTCGCTGTTCACCTTCTCCATGCTGATGCTGGTGATGAGCAACAACCTGCTGCAGCTGTTCTTTGGCTGGGAGGCGGTGGGCCTGGTGTCGTACCTGCTGATCGGTTTCTGGTTCAACAAACCCACCGCGATCTTCGCCAACATGAAGGCTTTCCTGGTCAACCGGGTGGGTGATTTCGGTTTCATTCTGGGAATCGGCCTGCTGGTCGCCTATGCCAATACGCTGAACTACACCGAGGTTTTTGCCAAGGCGGGTGAACTCGGTGCGCTGGGCTTTCCGGGCACCGACTGGATGTTGATCACCGTCATCTGCATCTGCCTGTTCATCGGTGCGATGGGCAAGAGCGCGCAGTTCCCGCTGCATGTCTGGCTGCCCGATTCCATGGAAGGCCCCACGCCCATTTCTGCACTGATCCACGCGGCTACCATGGTGACGGCCGGCATCTTCATGGTTGCTCGCATGTCGCCGCTGTTCGAGTTGTCGGATACCGCACTGAACGTCGTGCTGGTGATCGGTGCCATCACCGCGCTGTTCATGGGCTTTCTCGGCATCATCCAGAACGACATCAAGCGTGTCGTGGCCTATTCCACGCTGTCGCAGCTGGGCTACATGACGGTAGCGCTCGGTGCCTCGGCCTATTCGGTCGCCGTGTTCCACCTGATGACGCATGCGTTTTTCAAGGCGCTGCTGTTCCTCGCGGCAGGTTCGGTCATCATGGGTATGCACCACAACCAGGACATCCGCTGGATGGGCAACGTGCGCAAATACATGCCGATCACCTGGATCACCTTCCTGCTCGGCTCGCTGGCGCTGATTGGTACACCGCTGTTCTCCGGCTTCTATTCCAAGGACAGCATCATCGAGGCGGTGCATGCCAGCCATCTGCCGGGTGCGGGCTTTGCCTATTTCGCAGTGCTGGCCGGCGTATTTGTCACGGCTTTCTATTCCTTCCGCCTGTATTTCCTGGTATTCCATGGCAAGGAACGGTACGACCAGAATCCGGACGCGCACCATGACGATCACCATGGCCACGACGACCATCACGGCCATGACCACTCCCCACACGAATCACCCTGGGTGGTGACGCTGCCGTTGGTTCTGCTGGCCATTCCGTCGGTGATCATTGGTTTCCTGACGATGGGCCCGATGCTGTTTGGCGACTTCTTCAAGGATGGCATCTTTGTTGATCTGGAGAAGCACGGGGCCATGAAGGAATTGGCCGAGCATTTCCACGGTGCGACGGCGATGGCGGTGCATGCGCTGGGCACAGCGCCCCTCTGGCTGGCAGTGGCCGGTGTGGCAACGTCCTACTTCCTGTACATGGTGAAACCGGAGTGGCCTGCAGCCATTGCCGCACGGGTCCAGCCGCTGTACAAGCTGCTCGACAACAAGTACTACCTCGACGCCTTCAACGAGCAGGTGCTTGCGCGGGGTGCCCGCCTGCTGGGAACCGGCCTGTGGAAGGGCGGCGACCAGGCGGTGATTGACGGCGCGCTGGTCAATGGTTCCTGGAAGCTGGTGCGTTGGGTGTCGGTGCGGGTGCGTGGCATCCAGACCGGCTACATCTACAACTATGCGCTGGTGATGATCCTGGGTGTGTTTGTGCTGATGAGCTACTTTGTGACTTGGCCGGCATTCCAGGAATGGCTTAACAAGTAACTCGCGGAGAACAAGAAAAAATGGGTTACGAATTCGGATATCTGAGTCTGGCGATCTGGACGCCAATCCTGTTTGGCGTGGTGTTGCTGGCATTGGGCCGGGACGACCAGGTGCGTGCGGTCCGCTGGCTGGCGCTAGTGGGGTCCATCATCAGTCTGCTGGTGACGCTGCCGCTGTATGGGGGGTTCAAGACGGGCACTGCGGCCATGCAGTTCGTCGAGAAGGGAGAGTGGATCGACCGCTTCAACGTCAACTACCACCTGGGGGTGGATGGCATCTCGCTGTGGTTTGTGTTGCTGACGGCCTTCATTACCGTGGTGGTGGTGATCGCTGCGTGGGAAGCCATTACCGAGCGCGTCAACCAGTACATGGCTGCATTCCTCATCCTCAGCGGATTGATGATCGGCGTGTTCTGCGCACTCGACGGCATGTTGTTCTACGTCTTCTTCGAAGCCACGCTGATTCCAATGTACCTGATCATCGGTATCTGGGGTGGACCGAACAAGATCTACGCGGCTTTCAAGTTCTTTCTCTACACGCTGTTCGGTTCCTTGTTGATGCTGGTGGCGCTGATCTATCTCTACACCCAGTCGGGCGGCAGCTTCGATGTGCTGGCGTGGCATAAATTGCCGCTGAGCGGCACCGCGCAGACCCTGCTGTTCTTCGCTTTCTTCTCTGCTTTTGCGGTCAAGGTGCCCATGTGGCCGGTACACACCTGGCTGCCCGACGTGCACGTCGAGGCCCCCACCGGCGGCTCCGCCGTGCTGGCGGCCATCATGCTGAAGCTCGGTGCCTACGGCTTCCTGCGCTTCTCCATGCCGATCGCACCCGACGCCGCCCACGAATGGGCCTGGCTGATGATTGCACTGTCGCTGATCGCAGTGATCTATGTGGGCCTGGTTGCGATGGTGCAGCAGGACATGAAGAAGCTGGTGGCGTATTCGTCGGTGGCGCACATGGGTTTCGTGACCCTGGGCTTCTTCATCTTCAACGATCTCGGCGTGGCCGGCGGGCTGGTGCAGATGATTGCCCACGGCTTCGTGTCGGGCGCGATGTTCCTGTGCATCGGCGTGCTCTATGACCGGGTGCATTCGCGCGAAATCGCCAGTTATGGCGGCGTGGTCAACACCATGCCCAAGTTCACCGCGTTCGCGCTGCTGTTTGCCATGGCCAATTGCGGCCTGCCCGCCACTGCCGGTTTTGTCGGTGAATGGATGGTGATTCTCGGCGCCGTGAAGGCCAACTTCTGGCTCGGCCTGGCGGCGGCCAGCGCGCTGATCTTTGGCGCCGCCTACACGCTCTGGATGTTCAAGCGCGTCTATCTGGGCCCGGTCGTGAACGACGATGTGCGCAATCTGCAGGACATCAATGGCCGTGAATTCCTGATGCTGGGCCTGCTGGCCATCGCCGTGATGTGGATGGGCCTGCATCCACGGCCTTTCACCGATGTGATGGATGCATCGGTCGCGGATTTGCTCAGGCATCTTGCGCTGTCGAAACTGAACTGAACTCCACCACGAACTGCGATGATTGACAAACTCAGCTGGATTACCGTCTATCCGGAGCTCATCCTGCTCGGCATGGCGTGCGTGATTGCCCTGGTCGACCTGGGTGTCACCAGTACCCGTCGAACCCCGACCTATGTGCTGACACTGCTGACACTCGGTGCGGTGGCCTGGCTGCAGGCCACCTACGCCAGTGCCGGCGAAACGGTTTTCGGTTTCGGCAACATGGTGGTGAGCGACCCCATGGGCAACTGGCTCAAATGTTTCGCCACCGTGGCCACCATGGTCAGCCTGGTCTACGGCCGGCCCTACGCCGCGGGGCGCGGCATGCTGCGGGGAGGTGAGCTGTTCACGCTGAGCATGTTCTCGCTGCTGGGCATCTTTGTGATGATCTCGGGCAACAACTTCCTCGTGATCTACCTCGGGCTGGAGCTGCTCACACTGTCGAGCTATGCGCTGGTGGCGCTGCGCCGTGACAACGCCGTTGCCACCGAAGCCGCCATGAAGTACTTCGTGCTGGGCGCACTCGCCAGCGGCTTCCTGCTGTACGGCCTGTCCATGCTCTATGGCGCGACCGGTTCGCTGGATCTGCAGGAGGTGTACCGCGCGGTGGCATCGGGCTACATCAAGCACCAGGTCATGGTGTTCGGCCTGGTGTTCATCGTCGCCGGCCTGGCCTTCAAACTGGGCGCCGTACCGTTCCACATGTGGATTCCTGACGTTTACCAGGGCGCGCCTACGGCGGTCACCCTGCTGGTGGGGGCCGCACCCAAGCTGGCGGCGTTTGCCATCATGATCCGCCTGCTGGTCGAGGGCCTGATCCCGCTGTCGGTCGACTGGCACCAGATGCTGGCCGTCATGTCAATTGGTTCGCTGCTGGTGGGCAACCTCGCCGCCATCGCGCAGACCAACCTCAAGCGCATGCTGGCCTTCTCCACCATTGGCCAGGTCGGCTTCATGCTGCTGGGTTTTGTGGCAGTGGTGGTCGACACCGACCTGACGCTGGCCAAAAATGCCCTGAGCTCGGCCATGTTCTACACGGTGACCTACGTGCTGACCACGCTGGCAAGTTTCGGCATCATCATGCTGCTCGCCCGCGAAGGCTTCGAGAGCGAGGAGATCACCGATCTTGCAGGCCTGAACCAGCGCAGCCCGCTGTATGCCGGCGTGATGGCGATCTGCCTGTTCTCGCTGGCCGGTATTCCGCCGCTGGTCGGCTTCTACGCCAAGCTGGCGGTGCTGCAGGCGCTGGTGTCGTCCGGTTCGGCGCTATATATCGGGCTGGCGGTGTTTGCCGTCATCATGTCGCTGATCGGTGCCTTCTACTATCTGCGGGTGGTCAAGGTGATGTATTTCGACGACCCCATCACCGCCACCACGGTGTCGGCTTCGCTGGACGTACGCGCCGTGCTGTCGCTCAACGGTGCACTGATCCTGGTGCTCGGGATCGTGCCCGGTGGCCTGATGACGCTCTGCGCACAGGCCATCGTCAAGACGCTCGGAACCTGATGACCGCCGCCACTCTGTGGATCGCTCCATGAGCCAGGGCTTTGCCGTGTGGTTGGTCATCGTGCTGGCACTGGTGTCGGCCAACCTGCCGTTTCTCAACCAGCGTGTGCTGGCGGCCGGCCCGCTGCTGCGGCGCAAGCCGCTGGCGTGGCGGCTGGCCGAACTGGTGGTGCTGTACCTGCTGGTCGGTGCTGCTGGCCTGCTGCTGGAGCAGAGTGCCGGGCAGATTGCCCCGCAGGGCTGGGAGTTCTATGCGATCACCGGCACGCTGTTCCTGACGCTGGCGTTCCCGGGCTTCGTGTACCGCTACCTGCTCAAGCACCGGGATTGACGGGCCACCCATGGCCGATACCGACCTGAGCCATCTCGAGGAGCGCCGCACCGGCAGCACCGAGCTGCTGAAGGGACATTTCCTGCACGCATTCCGCGATACCGTGGAATTGCCCGACGGTAGCAGCACGACCCGCGAGTACATCGTGCACCCCGGTGCCGTGATGGTGGTTGCGCTGCTCGACAACGGCCATGTGGTGCTGGAGCGCCAGTACCGTTACCCGATGGGCCGGGTCATGACCGAATTTCCGGCCGGCAAGCTGGACGCGGGAGAGCCGTCGCTGGTGTGCGCGCAGCGCGAACTGCTTGAGGAAACGGGCTACCGCGCCCGCGAATGGGCACTGGCCGGCACGCTCCATCCGGTGATTTCGTATTCGACCGAGCATATCGACATCTGGTTTGCCCGGGGCCTGGTGGCGGGTGAGCGCCGTCTGGATGCGGGCGAGTTCCTGGATGTGTTCACCGCTTCGCCGGAAGATGTGCTGCACTGGTGCTGCGACGGCACCATCACCGACGCCAAAACCCTGAGCGGCGCACTCTGGCTGCAGAATGTGCTGGCCCGGCACTGGCCGCTCGAATGGCAAACCCAGGCCCTGTAGTGCCCCGGAGCCCATTCCCATGAAAGTGCTGGATCTGCACTGCGTTGGGCAGCATGCCTTTGAAGGCTGGTTTGCATCGGAACGCGATTTTCAGGCCCAGTCTGCTGCCGGCCAGATAGCCTGCCCCACCTGCGGCGACACCCGGATCAGCAAGAAAATCAGTGCGCCGCGATTGAACATGGGGGCCATGCCACCCCTGCCTGCCACGCGGGCCGATGGGGCTCCTGTGCCGCAGGACGCCAGTGCCGCGCCGCCGGAACTGCGCCAGTTGCAGGCAGCCATGCTGCGGCTGGCCCGCCAGGTGGTGGCGCACAGCGAAAACGTGGGTGATCGTTTTGCCGACGAAGCACGCCGCATCCACCATGGCGAAGCTCCTGAACGCGCCATACGGGGCCAGGCTTCCATTGCCGAAACCTATGCACTGCTGGAGGAGGGTATCGCGGTGTTACCCCTGCCGGAAGGTGCCGAGCAGCCGCTGCACTAGCGGCGCGTGTTATCCCGCTTCCAGTGCAGCAAGCCGGTCCAGCTCCGCACACACATCGGCGAGCCGGCCTGAAATCACCATGCGGCCCGCTCCCGCACGCCCCCTGTCACCATCGACGATGCGCAGAACCCGCAGCGGGCGCGTGGCCGCCGGCCGGCTGCGTACCAGCCGGGCTGTGCGGGCCACCGGCTCGGTGGGTTGGCCGATCCGGGTCCCCACGATGCACGCGCTGGTGGCGCGGGGCAGTGGTGGCTGTGCCTGTGCCATGGCGCCTGCAAACCAGCCAGCCAGGCTGCGCAGCGGTGCTACCGCTGGCCAATCGACGCGCAAAGATATTCCCGCCATGGTGTTCCCCCGGCAAATGCGTAATGAAAAAGAAAAGCCGGCACCTGCATGGGCCGGCGTGGACGGTGCTACATCAGCATCGTGTTGCGGATCAGGCCGACGGCGAGGCCTTCGATTTCGAAGGGCTCGCCGGGCTCGACCACAATGGTCTGGAAGTCCGGGTTTTCCGGATGCAATTCGATGACGTTCTTGTTGCGGCGCAGGCG
>DASWYJ010000234.1:0-5287 GCA_036405035.1 Burkholderiaceae bacterium | reverse complement strand
ATCGTGCTGACCGACCAGTTCCCGCGCAACATGTACCGCGACACCCCGCAGGCCTTTGCCTTCGACACCCTGGCGCGCAGCTGGTGCCGGCAGGGGCTGCTGCGTGGCGACGACCAGGCGCTGCGGCCCATCGAGCGCCTGTTCTTCTGCCTGCCGCTGGAGCATGCCGAAGATCTGGCCGACCAGCAGCAGATGGTGGCGCTGATGCATGCGCTGGCCGCGCAGGTGCCTGCGGCGGATGCCGAAACCTTTGCCGGCTTTGTGCACTATGCCGAGCGGCACCTGGCGGTCATTGCGCGGTTTGGCCGCTTTCCGCACCGCAACACGATCCTCGGCCGGGCGTCCACGCCCGAAGAAGCCGTTTTTCTCACGCAACCGGGCTCGTCGTTCTAAACTGGCGCCATCGTGTTCCGGAGATTCGCCATGGGCAACCGCCACGTCACCCTGTTCCATGCGCCCCAGACCCGCTCGGCGGGAGCGCTCGTGCTGCTTGAAGAGCTGCATGCCGACTACCGGCTGCAGGTTCTCAACATGAAGGCCGGCGAGAACCGCCAGCCCCCGTTTCTGGCCATCAACCCCATGGGCAAGGTGCCCGCCATCGACCACGATGGCGCGCTGATCACCGAGCAGGTGGCCATTTTTCTTTACCTGGCCGATCTCTATCCCGAAGCCGGGCTCGCGCCCGCCATCGGCGATCCGCTGCGCGGCCCCTACCTGCGCTGGACGGCCTACTACGGCTCCAGCTTCGAGCCCGCCGTGGGCGACCGTGCGCAGAAGGTCACGCCGCCGCCATCGCGATGCCCGTACGGCGATTTCGACACCATGCTCCAGACCCTGACCGACCAGCTGGAGCGCGGCCCCTACCTGCTGGGCGAGCGTTTCAGCGCCGCCGATCTGCTGTGGGGCGGCGCACTGGGCTGGACCACGATGTTCGGCCTGGTGCCCCGGCTGCCGGTGATCCAGGCCTACGTCGACCGCCACAACGCCCGACCCACCGTGGTTCGCGTGCAGGCGCGCGACGTGGTGCTGGCCCAGCAGCACGCGCAGCAGCAATAGCCACACCACACCACATCGGGAGACGCAATCCATGCCCACCTACACCGTCACCGCGCCCGAAGGCCGCCTGACACCCGCGCACAAGCAGGCCGTGGCCCGGGCCATCACCCACGTGCACAACACCGTGACCGGCGCGCCCACCTATTTCGCCCAGGTGATCTTCGTGGACGTAAAGCCCGGCAATTACTTCATTGGCGGCGCACCGCTGGCCGCCGACCAGGTGTTTGTGCATGGGCAGATCCGCGCCGGCCGCACGGCGCAGGACAAGGACCGGCTCATCCACGGCCTGCTGCAGGCCGTGGCCGCCGCCGCCGAAGCGCCGGGCCATGCGGTGTGGGTCTACATCCTCGATCTGGTGCCGCGCCAGATGGCCGAATTCGGCCATGTTCTGCCCGAGCCCGGGGGTGAAGCGGCATGGACAGCCGCGCTTCCCGCAGAAGACCGGGAGCGGATGGCGAAGATCGGGCGCTAGCGCTGCGGGGTTCCCCCACATGGGCACGCCTACGGTGCGTGCCCGTGAACTTTACGCTTCTAAATATATAGCAACAAAGCCATATTTTGCGCTGGGTAGTGGCCGTTTTTGCATGTAATCCAGCGCAAACCGGGCGGCACCACCGACCCAGCCGGTACGCCTTGTCCTACAGCTGCTGCCGCCCGGCACTGACGGCGCCGGCACGCCGAATTTCCTACAGTGAATACATGGCCCACACCGGTGTGGACCATTCATTGCAAAAGGAGCATTTCCCATGAACAAGAACCAAGTTGAAGGCCGCGTTGATCAGGTCACGGGCAAGCTGAAGGAAGTCACGGGCAAGGTTATTGGCAACGACGAACTCGAAGCCAAGGGCAAGGTCGAGCAGGCCGCCGGCAAGGTCCAGGCAGGCTACGGCGATGCCAAGGAAAAAGCCAAGGACGCAGCCAAGCGCTTCGTCGACAAGATCTGAGCCCGCAGGGCCGGACACCATTCCATTCCCAGGAGGACACACCATGCAATCCCGTACCGACAAATCGTTTCCCTTTCAATTGAACGGCCGCTCGGTCGCGGTGGCTTCGGCCATCGCGATGGCCCTGGCGCTCGGCGCCTGCAGCAAGCAGCAGGACGATCCGACCGTGGGCCAGCAGATCGACTCGGCCGTCACCAAGACCGAGCAGGCGGCGGCTGATGCCAAGGCCCAGGCCAAGGAATCCATCGCCAGCACGGAAACCAGCGTGAAGGATGCGGCACAGGACGCCAAGGTGGCGACCCAGAACACGGCCAACACCGTGGGTGCCAGCGTAGAGGACGCCACCATCACCGCCTCGGTCAATGCCGCGCTGGTGAAGGACAAGGACCTCAGCGCCATCAAGATCGACGTGGACACCAAGAACGGCAAGGTCACGCTGTACGGCCCGGCTCCCAACGCCAGCGCCCGCGAACGTGCCACCACCATTGCCAAGGCCGTGAAGGGCGTGACGGCGGTGGACAACCAGCTGGTCATCCAGTCGAGCTAAGCGCTCTTACCCTCGTGCCCTGCATCCCCGCACCGCGCCTGGCGTGGTGCGGGGTTTTTCATGCTCAGGCGGTTTGCTCCTGGGGCGGCTGCGCCGGTTCCTGCGCTGCCGGTGCGGCGGCGGAGAGCGAGGCAATGAGTTCGTGCACGTAGCGCAGCTTGCGCATGGCGCCGGGCGCCAGCGCGAAGGGGTAGGCATCGTTCTGGCCCAGGCTGCGGTTCAGGCTGTTGACCAGCAGCGTCACCGGGACCCACTGGCCCACCAGCACATCGAAGTCGGGCATGCCGTTCCCAAAGAAGGGGTTGTCGATGCGGGCCGCTGCCTCGCCGTCGCTGCCGGGCACCACCAGCCGGGTGCGGTAGGCCGACGCGGTTTCCAGCAGATCCACCATGTGCAGGTAATGGGCCCAGGTTTCGGCCCAGTCCTCCCAGGGATGGGCGGTGGCGTAGGCGCTGACGAAGTGCTCCTGCCAGTCCGTCTGCTGGCCGTGGGCATAGTGGTTCTGCAGGGCCTGCCCGTAGTCGAGCGACTCGTCGCCGAACACCTCGCGGAATTCCGCCAGCCGCTGCCCGTCGATGAACAGCTGGTTCCAGTAGTAGTGGCCGGATTCGTGCCGCAGGTGGCCCAGCAGTGTGCGGTAGGGTTCGTTCAGCAGGAGCCGGCGGCGGGCGCGTTCGTCGTCATCGGCTTCGGCGATGTTGAGGGTGATGATGCCGTTGTCGTGCCCGGTCATCACCGGCTGTATGCCGGGCTGGTCGGCCAGGAACTGGTACACCGGGCTGCTGGCCGAAGCCTGCAGCGGATCGCGCGGCTCCAGGCCGAGCCGTGCCAGTGTGTAGTAGAGCCGGCGCTTGGCCACCTCGATGCGGGCCCAGCGTTCGTGGTTGGCCGGCACCGACAGGTCGGGCAGCAGCCGTGTCTGCCGGCACGAAGCGCACAACGGGTTGTTGTCCTCGACCGGCACCGCGAAGTTGCATGCGCCATGGGCCTGGTGGTTGTGGCACATCCGGTAGCGGCGGGAGTCGTTGCCCGCGTCGGCGCGCTGCAGCAGGCCTTCCTCGTTCTCGGGGACCGGCTCCATGGCCGCAAGGTCGAGCTGGTCGGGCAGGAAGGCGAGCGCGCAGCCACAGTGCAGGCACTGCACGTTCTCGAAGAATACGGGGTGGCCGCAGTGGTCGCAGGAGAAGATCTTCATTCGGGCTGGGCATTCCCGGGCAATGCCGGATGCACTGCCCGCAGTGCCATTCTGAACCGGTTGCGCGGTTTCGCGCGTAGGACAGCAGCGCTAGCCGCAGACCGGGCAGCCCGCACTGCGCGGCAGGCGCAGCGTGTTCCACTCCATCGCGCGGCCGTCGAGCATCAGCAGGCGGCCGGCCAGCGGTTCGCCGGTACCGATGAGGAGTTTCAGTGCTTCGGCGGCCTGCATGGCGCCCACAATGCCCACCAGCGGCGCAAACACGCCCATGGTGGCGCAGCGGGTTTCCTCGAAGGTGGTGTCGGGCGGGAACACGCAGGCGTAGCAGGGCGACTGCGCATCGCGCGGGTCATAGACCGCAATCTGGCCGTCGAAGCGGATGGCCGCGCCGGAAACCAGCGGTTTCTTGTGCCGTACACACGCCGCATTGACGGCCTGCCGGGTGGAAAAGTTGTCGCAGCAGTCGAGCACCACGTCGACCTGCTGCACCAGCTGGTCGAGCAGCGCTGCGTCGGCCCGCTCCACCACCGGATGCACCACCACATCGGGGTTGATGGCGGCAATCGCCTGCTGCGCCGACAGCGCCTTGGGCTGGCCGACCCGCGCCAGGTTGTGGGCAATCTGCCGCTGCAGGTTGGTTTCGTCCACCGTATCGTGGTCCACGATGGTGATCCGGCCCACGCCGGCCGAGCCGAGATAGAGTGCGGCCGGTGAGCCCAGGCCGCCGGCGCCGATGATGAGCGCATGGCTGGCCAGCAGGCGCTCCTGCCCATCCACACCCACTTCATTGAGCAGGATATGGCGGGAGTAACGCAGCAGCTGGTCGTCGGTCATGGCAGCCCGGCGGGAGGCCGGGTCGGGATGGAGGCAGGCGGCGGCCACAGCGGCAGGCCGCACCGCCCATCAGTTTTCCTTCTTCTCGTCCTTGCGCTCGACCAGGGTCTTGCTGACCAGGACCGGGCGGCCCTTGAGCTTGTTCAGGGCCTGCACGAGCTGGAAGTCCTTGTCGGAGCCGAATTCGGGCACCTTGCGGTCGGGCGCGGCCTTTTTCGCTTCTTCTTCCAGCTTCAGGCGGGCGTCTTCCCGGGCCTTCTCGCGGGCGGCGTCCTTCTTTTCCTCGCCCTGGCCACTGTTGAGGTGTTTCTCCAGATCGGCTTCGCGGGTGCGCAGCGCGGCGAACAGGTTGCCCTCTTCGGTTTCATCGACCAGCACGTCGGGCATGATGCCCTTGGCCTGGATGGATTTGCCGGTCGGGGTGTAGTAGCGGGCGGTGGTGAGCTTCAGGCCGGTGTCGGGGCCGAGCGAGCGCACGGTCTGCACCGAGCCCTTGCCGAAGGTCTGGCTGCCCATGATGGTGGCGCGCTTGTGGTCCTGCAGCGCGCCGGCCACGATTTCGCTGGCCGAGGCCGAGCCTTCATTGACCAGCACGATCAGCGGCACGTTCTTGACGGCGGCCGGCAGGCGCTTCAGCGCATCGGCGCCGCCGCGGCGCTGGTAGAACTCGGGCGCGGCCTTGTAGGTGAACTTGCTTTCCGCCAGCTGGCC
>DASWYJ010000233.1:0-2836 GCA_036405035.1 Burkholderiaceae bacterium | reverse complement strand
CTGTGCATCATCAAGGACATCGCCCAGCAGTCGCCGCTGCTGCCGGCCGCCGACAACGCCCATGCCGATGCGCTGGTGGCCGCCTGCCGCAGCCAGGGCTTCGTGGTGGTCGAGGGCCAGGCGCTGGCCTATGTGCCCATCGACTTTGCCGATGCCGACGCCTACCTGGCGCGCCTCTCCTACAGCAGCCGCAAGAACCTGCGGCGCAAGCTGCGCAGCCGCGCCGGACTGACCATCACCACGCTGCCCACCGGCCCGGCCTTTGCCGACGATGCGTTGGTCGATGCCTACTACGCGCAGTACCGGCAGGTCTATGCGCAGAGCGAGGTGCACTTCGACGAACTCAGCCGAGATTTTTTTGCCGCCGTGCTGCGCGATGCCGCCGCCGGTGGTGTGGTGTTTGCGTACCATGCGGAGGGCGCGCTGGTTGGCTGGAACCTGTGTTTTGTGCACGGGGGCAAGCTGATCGACAAGTACATCGGCTTTGCCTACCCCCAGGCGCGGCAGCACAACCTCTATTTCGTCAGCTGGATGGTCAACCTCGAATACGCCGTGGCGCAGGGCCTGCAGTTCTACGTGGCCGGCTGGACCGACCCCGAAGTCAAGGCCCAGCTGGGCGCCCGTTTCACCTTCACCCGCCATGCGGTCTACATCCGCAACCCGCTGCTGCGCGCGCTGGGCCGGCGCTGTGCCCACTGGTTCGAGAGCGACAGCGCCCGGCTGGGCCAGCGCCCATGAGCAGCAGCCCGCGTCCGCCGGTCGTGCTCGATTGCGATGGCGCCGTGGCGCCGCTGCCGGGCGAGCTGCGCATTGCGCTGCAGGCCGAGCAGGAGGCGCTGCGCTTTGGCTGCTCGCTGGCCCGCATGCAGGCCCTGCGCAGCACGCTCGATGCCCAACTGCCGCCACCGGCCGCCCACGGCACGGTGTGGATGGGCAGCGGTGATTTTCACCACCTGAGCTGGCCGCTGATCGCGCGGCAGGCCGAGAGCGCCGCACGGCCGCTGCGCGTGGTGGTGCTCGACAACCACCCCGACAACATGCGCTACTGGTTCGGCGTGCACTGCGGCTCCTGGGTGCGGCGGGTGGCGGCGCTGCCCGGCGTGGCCGAGGTGCTGGTGGTGGGCATTACCTCGCCCGACATCGGTGCGGCCCATTGGTGGGAAAACCACCTTGGTCCGCTGCGCCGGGGCCGGCTGCAGTACTGGAGCACGGGTGTCGATACACGCTGGGCGCAGCGTCTGGGTCTGGGCGCGGCCTTCCGCAGTTTTGATTCGGTGCAGGTGCTGGCGGGCGCGCTGTGCCAGCACCTGCAGCACGATCCCCGGCCCACCTACCTCTCCATCGACAAGGACGTGTTGTCCCCCGACACCGTGCGCACCAACTGGGACCAGGGCCAGCTCACCGAGCCGCAGCTGATGGCGGTGATCGCCGCGCTGCACGGCCAGCTGGTCGGCAGCGACATCACCGGCGAGGTCTCGGTGTGGCGCTACCGCAGCTGGCTCAAGCGCTGGCTCAGCGCCGGCGACGGGCAGGATGCCACCGGCCCCGACGCTGCCACGCTGGCGCAATGGCAGGCCGCGCAGAACGCGCTCAACCAGCGGCTGCTGGCGCCGCTGGCCGCTGCCCGCCACTTCGCGCGTTGAAACCGCGGGTGGAGGCTCCGGGAGGGGTTGCAGGGCTTTTCTATGCCATTTTTAGCATGAAAAGTGCCCGTGGCCAGCGTAGATTCTGCCCAATCTGCTATCAATAGTGTAGCTATTGCGGCTGCCGCAGTAGCCGGGTGATGGCCTGGCACAGCGCATCGAAGCGGGCGTCGTCCAGCCAGAGGCTGTTGCTGATGGCCAGCAGCCGGCCGGCCAGCGCACGGGCATGGGGCAGCGCGGCATCGGCCGGCACGCAGTGGGTGTAGCGTGGGTAGTCGGGCAGCACCTGCACAAAGGGCAGGCCCACGCCGCAGCCCGCACCCCACAGGGCCGACAGCACCGCATCGCGCCGCGCCTGGCTGGGCAGCAGCACCAGCAGCACCGGCCAGGTGGGATCAGTGCCGGTGGCGGTGCTGGTGGAGGTGTTACAGGCCAGCACCTCCAGGCCAGGAATGGCGCGCAGCCGGGGCAGCCGCTGTGCCGCGCGTTGCCGGCCCGCTTCCAGAAAGGCCGGCAGCCGTGCCAGTGCCCGCACGCCCACCGCCTGCCGCCAGCGGCTGACCCGGTGCAGCGGTATGGCGGGGCCGAGATCGTCGCCCGCCGCGGCCTCCCAGTCGCCCCGCCGCAGCGCCTGGCGCAGGGGCCGGCGGTACACCCAGTCGAGCAGCCGGGGCCGGTAGCACAGCGCGTAGCCCAGCAGTTCCGCGCAGCGCCGCATTTCCCAGGCCCATGCACCGGTGCCGCCCGGGGTCAGCGTGGCATGGGCTGCGGCACAGGCGGCGTACAACGCCGGGTCGCGTGCGATGAGCACCCCGCCTTCGAACAGCGTCAGCCCCTTGCCCACCGCCAGGCTGAAGAAGCCGATGTCGCACTGCGTGCCCACGCTGGCGCCGTTGCGCCGGGCGCCCAGCGCCTGCGCGGCGTCTTCGATGGTCCACGCGCCCACGGCCCGGGCGCAGCGGAGGGCGGCATCCACATCGGCAAGCTGGCCGCCAATATGGGTGGGCACCACCGCCAGCGTGTGGTGCGTGCAGGCCCGCGCCAGCGCGTCGGGGTCGAAATCGAAACTCTCGGGGCGCAGGTCGCACAGCTGCAGGCGCAGGCCGCAGCGGGCCACGGCCAGTGCCACCAGCGGGCAGGTGTAGGCCGGCACCACCACCGTGTCGCGTTCCGGCGCGCGCTGCCGCAGCGCC
>DASWYJ010000232.1:0-7472 GCA_036405035.1 Burkholderiaceae bacterium | reverse complement strand
GCCGGCATGGCGCTGAATCCGGTGCTGCTGGCCGCGATGAGCGATGTGGGGCCCGAAGAATCGGGCCTGGCCTCCGGCGTGGTCAACACCGCCTTCATGATGGGGGGTGCGCTGGGCCTGGCGGTGCTGGCCAGCCTCGCCGCTGCCCGTACCACCGCATTGCAGGCCGCTGGCGCGGCGGTGCCCGCCGCGCTGAACGGCGGCTACCAGTGGGCCTTTGTGGTGGGGGCGGTGTTTGCCGCTCTGGCCGCCGTGCTGGGCCTGCTGCTGCACGAAAAACCCCAGGCTGCGCTGAATGCCGGCGTGGCGCATTGATTCAACCCACAGAAAGTACCCCATGACAATCCGTACAAGCAAAACCCTTGCGCCACTGCTGCTGGCGCTGCTGGCCGGCGCGGCCCATGCCGCTCCGGTGGCCTACACCATCGACGCCGACCACACCTTCCCCAGCTTCGAGGCCGACCACATGGCGGGCCTGTCGGTCTGGCGCGGCAAGTTCAACAAAAACAGCGGCAAGGTCACGCTCGACAAGGCGGCGGGCGCGGGCACGGTGGACATCACCATCGACACCGCCAGCGTGGATTTTGGCCACGACAAGCTCAACAGCTGGGCCACCGGCGCCGACTTTTTCAACACCGCCAAATACCCGCAGGCCCGCTACCAGGGCAAGCTGGTGGGCTTCAAAAAGGGCGCGCCGACCAAGGTGGATGGCCAGCTCACGCTGAATGGCGTTACCAAGCCGGTGGTATTGCAGATCAAGAGCTTCAAGTGCATGCCGCACCCGATGTTCAAGCGCGAGGTGTGTGGTGCCGATGCGCTGGGCGTTTTCAAGCGCGACGCCTTTGGCCTGGGCGCGGGCAAAGACTATGGTTTCAGTATGGACGTGACGCTGCGGGTGCAGGTGGAAGCGCTGCAGGCCGAATAAAAATCCGGCGCGCATGTCGATTGCAGCGCGCACCGTTCGTCGTGGGGGTATGGGCGGCAATCCAGCCGCCGCTGCCAACCCCCGTTGCTGAAGGAGCACACCATGCGGTTCATGATCATCGTCAAAGCCTCCCCCGATTCCGAAGCCGGCACCCTGCCGTCCGAGGCACTGATGGCCCGCATGGGCGCTTACCACGGGGAGCTGGCCAAGGCCGGTGTGCTGCTCGACGGCGCGGGCCTGAAGCCCAGCAGCACCGGCTGGCGCATCCACCACGACGGCAAGGGCAGCACCGTCACCGACGGCCCCTTCGCGCAGACCAGGGAACTGATCGCCGGCTACACGCTGATCCAGGTCAAGTCGCGTGCCGAGGCGGTGGAATGGGCCCGCCGCTACCCCAGCCCGGCCGAGGAGGGCCAGCCCGGCGACATCGAGGTGCGCCAATTGTTCGAAATGGAAGACTTCGCGCCCGGCGCCGCCTGACCGCACACCACCCCAGGGAGAAAACCATGCTGAAAACCATCGCCACCCTCGTGGTCCTCGCCATCGCCGTTGTTCTGGTGCTGGCCTGGACCAAGCCCGACAGCTTTCGCGTCCAGCGGCAGATCACCATCCAGGCACCGCCGGAAAAAGTGTTTGCGCTCATCAACGACCTGCACCAGTGGCAGGCCTGGTCCCCCTGGGAAAAGAAGGACCCTGCCATGCAGCGCACGCACGGCGGCGCTGCCAGCGGCAAGGGCGCGGCCTATGCCTGGAGCGGCAACAAGAACGTGGGCTCGGGCAGGATGGAGATCATCGAATCGGTGCCGCCGTCGCTGGTGCGCATCCAGCTCGACTTCATCACGCCGTTCGAAGGCCACAACACTGCCGAGTTCACGCTGCAGCCCGAAGGGACCGGCACCACCGTGACCTGGGCCATGTACGGCCCCACGCCCTTCATCTCCAAGCTGATGCAGGTCTTTCTCAGCTTCGACAAGATGATTGGCGATGATTTCCAGGCTGGCCTGGACAGCATGAAGGCGCTCGCCGAGCGGCCCTGATTCACCAACCGACCAAGGAGGCTCCCATGAGCTACGTTGATGGATTTGTTCTCCCGGTGCCGCTTGACAAGGTGGCTGCCTACCGCCGGATGGCGCAGAAGGCCGGCAAGGTCTGGCGTGAGCACGGCGCGTTGCAATACATCGAAAGCGTGGCCGACGATGTGAAGCCCGGCAAACACACCTCGTTCCCGCAGAGCGTCAAGCTCAAGGAAGGCGAGACGGTGGTGTTTGCAGTCCTCGTCTTCAAGTCGCGCGCGCACCGCGACCGGGTCAATGCCAAGGTCATGCAGGACCCGCGCATCACCGGCATGATGGACCCCAAGGCCATGCCGTTCGACGGCAAACGCATGTTCTGGGGGGGCTTCAAGGCCGTGGTGGAACTGTGAGCCCACACGCCCGCCCGTGACCGAGATCCACCGCACCATCGAGGCGGTCTGGCGCATCGAGTCCGCCAAGGTGATCGCCAAGCTCACCCGCATGCTGCGCGACGTGGGCCTGGCCGAAGAGCTGGCGCAGGATGCGCTCGTCACCGCGCTGGAGCAATGGCCACTGAAGGGCATTCCCGACAACCCCGGCGCCTGGCTGATGGCCACCGCCAAGAACCGCGCCATCGACCGTCTGCGCCACCTGCAACTGCATGCCAGCAAAGAGGGTGAAATCGGCCGCGAGCTGGACGACCGGCATGCCGAGGCGGCGCTGCACCTGGAGGCCACGATGGACGACGACATTGGCGACGACATGCTGCGCCTGGTGTTCATCGCCTGCCACCCGGTGCTCTCCACCGAGGCGCGGGTGGCGCTGACGCTGCGCCTGCTGGGCGGGCTCACCACCGACGAGATCGCGCGGGCCTTTCTGGTGTCCGAATCCACCATTGCGCAGCGCATCGTGCGCGCCAAGCGCACGCTGGCCGAGGCACGCGTGCCCTTCGAGGCGCCCCGCGCCGACGAACTGGCGGCACGGCTGGCGTCGGTGCTGGAGGTGATTTATCTGGTTTTCAACGAAGGCTATTCGGCCACCGCGGGTGACGACTGGATGCGCCCCGCGTTGTGCGACGAGGCCTTGCGGCTGGCGCGCGTGGTGGCCGGTCTGGCGCCCGCGCAGGCAGAGGTGCATGGGCTGGCGGCGCTGCTGGAAATCCAGGCCTCGCGTGCCGCTGCCCGCACCGGCCCCGATGGCCAGCCCATCCTGTTGCTGGCACAGAACCGCGCCCGCTGGGACAGCCTGCTGATTCGCCGCGGCCTGGCCGCGCTGGCCCGGGCCGAGGCGCTGGCAGGCCAGGCGGGCGGTGGTGCCGGGCCCTACACGCTGCAGGCCGCCATCGCCGCCTGCCATGCCCGCGCGCCCACCGCCGAGCAGACCGACTGGGCGCGCATCGCCGCGCTCTACGACGCACTGGCCCAGCGTGCGCCATCGCCGGTCGTGGAGCTCAACCGCGCGGTGGCGGTGGGCATGGCCTACGGCCCCGCCGAAGGCCTGGCGATCGCCGATGCGCTGGAGGCCGAGCCCATACTGAAAAATTACCACCTGCTGCCCAGTGTGCGCGGGGATCTGCTGGCCCGCCTGGGCCGGCTGGACGAAGCGGGTGCGGCATTCTCCCGGGCCGCCGGGCTGACGCGCAACACCCGTGAGCGCGCGCTGCTGCTGGGGCGCGCTGCCGACTGCGCCCGCCGCAGCGCCTGAAGCTGCAGCCCTCAGCCCGCCCGGCGCGGGCGCGGCGGTGGCTGGTCGAGAACCGCCTGCGCCAACCCCGCTGCCGACAGCGGCGCACAGCCCTCCGCCTTGTTGCTGATGGTCACGAACGCGTTGTGGCCCGCGTCCACCGTGGCGCGTATCACCCGGGCCAGGGTGCTGCGGGTGGCCTCATCGACGTCGACGATGCGGTCATAGGGGCTGTACAGGCGCTGCGCGTCTTCGTAACCGTATGCGCCGTGCAGTGGGTTCAGGTTCCAGCGGCACACCAGCGGGCCCGGCCACAGTGCACGCAGCAGCGGCAACTGCTCGGCAATCGCAGGCATCTTGGCGTGCAGGCCCAGGCAACAGGTGGCACCCCCTTCCCGCAGGACCGCGGCCAGCGCTGGGGTGAGCAGGGCGGCATCGCGCACTTCCACCGCCACCACCGCATCGGGGGCGGTTTCTGGCATGGGCGGCAATGCCCGCAGCAGGGCACGCAGCGCATCGAACAGTGCGGCGGGATCCTGCAGCCAGGCCGGCGGCAGCGGGCTGAGTTGGAATACCAGTGCACCGGTCCGTGCGCCCAGGCCTTCGAGCGCGGGCAGCACGAAATCCTGCACGGCCAGCGCCGGGTTCAGGAACAGCGGGTTGGCCTGCATGCCACGGCCATCCTCTCCGCGCACCAGCGCATCGGTCACGCTGCCGGGCGCCTTCACCACAAAGCGGAAATGCTCCGGAACCTGCGCCGCATAGCGGGCATATTGCGCGGCGGTGAGCGGGCAGTAGAAGCTGCGGTCGATGCACACCGTCCGCAGCAGCGGGTGGGCGCCGTAGGCCACCAGGCCATGGCGCGACAGCGTTGCATCGGCATATTCGCCGTCCCATACCAGGCCGGCCCAGCCCGGGTAGGTCCAGGAGGAGGTGCCCAGGCGCAGGCGTGCCGGCAGCGCGGCGGCCAGCGCCAAGTGCGCAGGATCGGGCGCACTTGGCGCCACCGTTGCCGGGGCCGGCCCACGTGCCGTGCTGCGGCCTGCCGGAGCCGGCGGGCTGCCGCCGAACAGGTCGTCCTGCATCAGGCCGCGTGCAGCGCGGCGGCCACGGCGGCAAAGGCTGCGAGCTCGCTGGCGGGCATGCGGCTGGCCGGCGCTGCCGCGCCGGCAACATGGCCTTCGGCCACGGCCGTGATCAGCCGCGCGGTGTCGGCTTCCTTGGGCAGCACCACGCCGGCAAACAGGACCTGCGGGCCGGCAGCAATGAGCAGCGTGGGAAAGGTGGTGATGTCCACGTCACCGGCCAGATCGGCTTCGTCCTCGATGTCGATCCAGCGCCAGTGGTGGCCGGGCAGCGTGGCCTGCAGGCTGTCGAACACGGCCTGGTAGTCGCGGCAGGTGCCGCACCAGGCGGCGCACAGGCAGGCAATGGTGAGGGGAGCAGAAGCGGTCACGATGGGTGCAGAGTCTAGCGGAGCCTGCGGTATGCGGCTGCGGCGGGAACTGCCACAATATTGCCATGTACCTGCCGCGCCAGTTCGACCACTCCGGCGATGCGCCCCGCGTCGACGCCCTGCTGCGGACCCATCCCTTCGCCAGCCTGGTCTCGGTGGACGACGATGGCCTGCCCTTCGTCACCCACCTCCCGCTGCACCTGCAGGCCCGTGCCGATGTGGCCGCGCCGCGGGTGCTGCTGGGCCACGTGGCGCGCGGCAATCCGCACTGGCGCTACCTGCAGGCCCGCCCCCGGGCGCTGGTGACCTTTCTCGGCCCGCATGCCTACATGTCGCCCGCGGTCTATCCCGATCTGGAGCGCGTGCCCACCTGGAACTACGTGGCGGTGCACTGCAGTGTGGATGCGGTGCTGATCGACGCCCCCGATGCCAAGGATGCGCTGCTCAAGCAGCTCATTGCCGACCACGAGCCCGCCTACGCGGCGCAGTGGAAGGGCCTGGACGCGGTGTACGCCCACCGCATGCTGTCGGCCATCGTGGCTTTCGAGCTGCGCGTGAAGGTGCTGGAGTGCAAGGTCAAGATCAACCAGCACCGCACCGAATCGCATGCCGCCATGCATGCGGCCTATGCGGCGGGCACGCCCGACATGCAGGCCCTGGCCCGCTGGATGGAGACGCTGGGCCTGGTCGACAACGGCCCGCAGGGCGCAGCCTGATGCGGGGCGTGCTGGGCCTGACCGGATTGCTGGTGGCGGTCGTGCTGGTCGGCCTGCTGGTGAAAAGGCAGCTGACCACGCTGGTACCCGTGGCGGCACCTGTCGACACCGGGCAGCCCGCCGCGGTGCCGCTGCAGCAGTTGCCGCGGCAGATGCGCCAGGCCGTGGATGCCGCGATGCAGCAGCCGCGCCCCTTGCCGGATGACAAATAGGATGCAATTTCCGGTCGTGGCCAGCGCAGAATATGCTTCTTTAGCTATGTATTCAGGAGCGCCATGAGCCTTGCGGAAGACCAGCACTGGATGGCGCTGGCGCTGGCCGAGGCCCGCGCGGCGCAGGCTGCCGGCGAGGTGCCGGTGGGCGCCGTGCTGGTGCGCGGCGACACGGTGATTGCCACCGGGCGCAACGCCCCTGTGGAGGCGCATGACCCCACTGCCCACGCCGAGATCATGGCGCTGCGCGCGGCAGCGCAGAAGCTCGGTAACTACCGCCTCGCCGACTGCACGCTCTATGTCACGCTGGAGCCCTGCGCCATGTGCGCCGGCGCCATGCTGCACGCCAGGCTGCAGCGCGTGGTGTACGCGGCAGACGACCCCAAGACCGGCGCCGCCGGCTCGGTGGTCAATCTGTTTTCCGAGGCGCAGCTGAATCACCAGACCACCGTCACCGGCGGGGTTCTGGGAGATGCGGCATCGCTGTTGCTGCAGGATTTTTTCCGCCAGCGCCGGGCGCAGCACCACACCGCCCACCGGCTGGCGCACCCGCTGCGCGAGGACGCGCTGCGCACACCCGACGCCCGTTTTACCGGCCTGCCGGACTATCCCTGGGCGCCACACTACCGCAGCGACCTGCCGGCACTCGGCGGCCTGCGCCTGCACTACCTCGACGAAGGCCCCACCGACGCCCCCCGCACCTGGCTGTGCCTGCACGGCAACCCGGCCTGGAGCTACCTGTACCGCAAGATGATCCCGGTGTTTCTTGCGGCGGGTGACCGCGTCGTGGCGCCCGATCTGCCCGGCTTCGGCAAAAGCGACAAGCCCAAGAAAGACAGCACCCACCGCTTCTCCTGGCACCGTCAGGTGCTGCTGGAGTTCATCGCGCAGATGGACCTGCGCAACGTGGTGCTGGTCGTGCAGGACTGGGGCGGCCTGCTCGGCCTCACGCTGCCGATGGCCGCGCCCGAGCGCTACGCCGGCCTGCTGGTGATGAACACGCTGCTGGCCACCGGCGATGTGCCGCTGTCGCCCGGCTTCCTGGCCTGGCGCGAGATGTGCGCGAAGAATCCCGAGTTCGACGTGGCGCGGCTGTTTGCCCGTGGCAACCCACAGATGGGCGCCGAAGAGTGCGCGGCCTACATGGCGCCATTCCCCGACAAGGGCCACCGCGCCGCGCTGCGTGCCTTTCCGGCGCTGGTGCCCGACCATCCCGAAGCCGACGGCGCCGCCATCTCGCGCGAAGCGCGCGATTTCTGGCAGCACCGCTGGCAGGGACAGACGCTGATGGCCATTGGCGCACAAGACCCGGTGCTCGGCCTGCCCGTCATGCAGGCGCTGCGCCAGACCATCACGCACTACGCCGCCAGCGGGGCCGAGCCGCTGGTGCTGGAGCAGGGTGGGCATTTCGTGCAGGAGCACGGCCAGCCCATCGCCGAGCGGGCGGTGGAGTTTTTCCGCCGGGGA
>DASWYJ010000231.1:0-6794 GCA_036405035.1 Burkholderiaceae bacterium | reverse complement strand
GGCAATGCGCGCAGGATGGTCTCCACATCATTGCCGGCCACGCCCAGGCCGAGCCGCATGTGGCACAGCTTGATCTTCAGGTGCAGTGCCTCGTCGCGGGTGACGATGCTGCCCATCAGCACGTCGCCGCCGCCACTGGGGTATTTGGTGAGCGCATGCACGCTGATGTCCACCGCCAGCGCCTCCCCGCCTTCGCCACGGCCGAGGTCGAATGGGGCAAAGGCCAGGCCTGCACCCCAGGTGTTGTCGAGCGCCACCGTCACACCGCGCGCCCGGCAGAGACGCACCAGCGCCGGCAGATCGGGAAACTCCATCGTCACCGAGCCCGGCGCTTCCAGCCAGACCAGCCGGGTGCGCGGAGTGATGCGGTGCGCCAGGTCGGCCGGGTTCATCGCGTCGTACAGCTGGTGGGTGATGCCCCAGGCCTTGAGCTCGCCGTCGGCCAGCGCCTTGTTGGGGCCGTAGGCGTTGTCGGGAATCAGCACCTCGTCGCCGGTACGGAGCAGCGCCAGGCTCACATTGGCAATGGCCGCCAGCCCGCTGGGCGCCAGCACACATTGCAGGCCCCCTTCGAGCGTGCATAGCCGCTCCTCCAGCAAAAAGGTGGAGGGGGTGCCGTGCAGACCATAGGTATAGCCGGTCTTGTGGCGCCAGTCGCGCGCGCGCATCGCCGCCACATTGGGAAAGATCACCGTCGAGGCCTTGTAGGTCCCCGGCATGGGCGCACGGAAACCGTCCGGTGGCGTGTAGGGGTGGTGGATCAGGTCGGTGGTGGGATCGCGCATGAAACGATGGTAGCGTTTTGCGCCGTGCCGTGGCGGCGCCTTGTGGCGGCCGGGACGCTCCGGCATAATTGACGTTTACGTTAACGTCAATCGAGCGTGGCCGCAGGCCCGCCTCCCATTTCCCATCAGGAGCATCCATGGACATCCAAGGCAAGGTTTTCATCGTCACCGGCGGCGCATCGGGCCTGGGTGAGGGCACGGCACGCATGCTGGCCGAAGCCGGCGGCACGGTCGTGATTGCCGACATGCAGGTCGAGAAAGGCGAAGCCGTTGCGAAAGAAATCGGCGGCGCTTTTGTGAAGTGCGACGTCAGCAGCGAGGCCGACGGCCAGGCGGTGGTGGCCAAGGCCACGTCGCTGGGCAAGCTGGTGGGCCTGGTCAATTGCGCCGGCATTGCGCCCGCAGAGAAAACCGTGGGTAAAAGCGGCCCGCACGTGCTGGCCACCTACACCAAGACCATCATGGTCAACCTGGTGGGCACTTTCAACATGATCCGCCTCGCTGCCGACGCGATGAGCAAGAACGAGCCCGAAGCCACCGGCGAGCGCGGCGTGCTGATCTCCACCGCTTCGGTGGCGGCCTACGACGGCCAGATCGGCCAGGCCGCCTATTCCGCCAGCAAGGGTGGCGTGGTTGGCATGACGCTGCCGATTGCCCGCGACCTGTCGCGCAACGGTATCCGCAACATGACGATTGCCCCCGGCATTTTCGGCACGCCCATGCTGTTCTCCATGCCCAAGGATGTGCAGGATGCACTCGCCGCCGGTGTGCCCTTCCCCAGCCGCCTCGGCACCCCACAGGATTACGCCAAGCTCGCCAAACACATCTTCGAGAACGACATGCTCAATGGCGAAGTGATCCGCCTGGACGGCGCGATCCGCCTCGCGCCGCGCTGATCCGGTAGTTCATGCAGCCATCGCGGCGCGGGCCAGACGCACGCGGGTGGCTGCGCGGGCAGGCCTGAGCGGGAGCATGGGCCTGCCCCCACATCGCTGCGGTGACGCGCCTGCCAGGGCATTCTCCCGGGCGCCATTGGCCGGACGGAAACCGGATCGCTTACGATGCTTGCAAAGCTTGCAACATCCACCCGCTTCGTATTGCACCCTGCTGCATGCGGTACCCCGGGGGCCCGTGGCACACCGCCTGCCACGCGCGCCAAGCTTCCGAGAACCTTTTAACCTGGACCAGACATGACCGAGGCTGCAGCCAACGCAATTCCAAGCCCTCCCGACAACCTGATCAAGCCGCAGGACATCATCAACCGCTATTCCGTCGAAGAACTCTGCCAGTCAGCGGATGACTATTTCTCGTCGATCACGGACCCCACCGAGCAGATGGCCAAGCCCTTCGGTAACATGCTCGATGGCCCCGCGATCCTGCAGAACATGGGGCTGCTGCTCTCGGAAATGCGCCTCGGCCCCACGACACGGGTGCTGGAGTTTGGTGCCGGAACCTGCTGGTTCTCGCGTTTCCTGCTGCAGGCCCGCTGCCAGGTCATCGCCTGCGATGCGTCGCGCGCCGCACTGGAAATCGGCAAGCGCCTGTTCCGCGAGCAGCCCGTCATCGGACCCCAGATCGCCGAGCCCCAGTTCCTCTGGTTCGATGGCCACACGATCGATCTGCCCGATGAGTCGGTGGACCGCATCATCTGCTTCGATTCGTTTCACCACGTTCCAAACCAGGAAGAGGTCATCGCCGAACTGGCGCGCGTGCTGAAAAAGGGTGGCATCGCCGGTTTCAGCGAGCCGGGCCGGATCCACTCGACGACGCGGGCGTCGCAGCACGAGATGAAGAACTACGCGGTCCTGGAAAACGACATCGTCGTCGAGGACCTGTTCGCCATCGCCGGCCGGTACGGATTCACCGACATCCGCATCAAGCTGATCGCCGACCTGCTGATCCCACTGGAGCAGCACCAGGCGATCCTCCACAGCTCAACCAACGCGCTGCAGGCGACCCAACTGGCCATCACCGTGGCCAAGAACGTCCGGGCCGAAACCGTCAACCGGAACATTTTCTATCTGTACAAGGGCCCCTTCCTGTCGGACAGCCGTTCGATGGATGGGCTGTCCCACCGGCTGGAGCCGGCGCATACGCGCCTCGCGGCATCGGCAGGGCAGCCGGTCAGGCTGAACCTGCGCATCACCAATACGGGCTCTGCGCTGTGGCTGCACGAAAACATCGACTACATCGGTGTGGTCCGCGTTGGCACACACCTCTATGGAGAGGATGGCACGCTGATCGATTTCGATTTCTCCCGGCATGACCTTCCGAAGGCGGTCCGCCCCGGGGAACACATCGATCTGGCGCTCGATGTGACCCTGCCGTCGGCCGGCAGCTACCGGCTCGCCGTGGATCTGGTATCCGAACATGTGTGCTGGTTCGAGCGCTTGACCAGCCACCCCGTGAGCATTCAGGTGGACGTTGCGGAGCCGGGTCCTGCAGCCTGACGTGGGCCCGCGGTGGACGGCCTGGTAACCGGCACATCCACCACGAAGCATGCGTCAAACAACGCGTTCTCATTGATGCCGTCGCGCGCATAGCCGCGCGGATTGCAGACCACCCGGGTGCCGTGCACCCGGTAATCGAAACTGTCATGGGTGTGGCCATGGATCCACAGGGCTGCGCCACTGCCCGCAACCAATGCCTCGGCGTCGGACACGAAGCAGGTGTTGAGCAGCGAACCGGCAAAGCGCGGGTGGATGCTGTGCGTCGTTGGCGCGTGGTGGGTGATGACCACGGTACTGCCATCGAACGGCTCGGCAAGTGTGCGCTGCAGCCAGGCGGAATGCTCGGCAAACAGCGCGCTCGACGCTACCGGTGACAACCACGGCGCGTCCGGCGCATGGCGGACGCGGATGCGGCTGAAGTCGCGGATCAGCTCCTGCGCCTCGGCCATCGCAGCGGCCCGCTGGCTGGCATCGGCTTCCAGCTGGAAGTCGGTCCACAGTGTGGCGCCGAGAAAACGCACACCCCCAAGAACCACTTCGCCGCAATCCAGCACCTGCACGTGCGGCGCTGCGTGCCGGCGCAGTTCATCGACGGTTCCATCGAGGCTGCCGCCATAGAACTCGTGGTTGCCCGGCACATACAGCACCGGCTTGTTGAACCCGGCAGCCCAGGCCATGGCTGCGGCCGGCCGCGCAATGTCACCGGCCAGCACCACCACATCGGCATCGGTTTGGGGGTGCGGCAGGCCCTGCTGGCTCAGGTGCAGGTCGGACAGAATGTGGAGCTTCACTGCGCAGGCACCCCGCCGCTGCTGACGAGGTCGATGCGGCGCTGCAGGCGCGCGGCCACGTCGGCCTGCCCGGCATCGCGGGCGCGCCGGGCTTGCAGCATCAGCCAGGCCAGCAGTGGCCGGCGCCAGCCCTGGGTAGATGCGGTGTCGCTGGCCACGGCCATGCCGGTCGGCGACAGCCGGCCCGCCTGGAACAAGGCCCCAGCGGCCACCAGCCGCGCCAGCGGGTCTTCGATGGCCGCCAACGCCGCATCGCTGCCGGCGGCCACCACGCCGCGGTGCTGCGGCGGCAGATCCGCCACCGCCAGGCCTTGCCACGACCCGCCGAGGTACTGGGCGTAGGCCCGTTCCGGCGCTGCCGCATCGGCCGCCAGGGTCCGGTAGGCGGGGCAGCCATCGGCCGCCAGACTGGCCACCTGCGCCGCGCAGCGCACCAGCTCGGCACGCGCCAGCAGGTCGGCCCGGCCGGTGGCGGCCACCTCCGCGCGGGCGCGGGTGAATTCGGCATCGGCCACGCGGTCGTTGCCGCTCAGGTAGGCGAGCACGCCATCGCGCAGCGCGCCCTGGGTATTGAGCTGCCACTCCGGCACGGGTGGCGCGCTGCTGCAGCCCACCAGCAGGCTGGCCAGCAGCGCCGCGCAGCAAGAGAAAATACGGTGGTTCATGGCAGCTTGACCTCCGCATCGCGTGCAAAGGGCCATTTGCGGTTGATCTCGTTGACCAGCCCATCGACCTTGCGCAGGCTGGATTCCACCTGCGCCCGCAGCAGGCCGAGGTCGGCGGTGGCGGCGCGGGTGTTGGCGCCGATCGCCTGGGCCTCCTTCAGCACGCCCTGCACCTGCACCAGGCTGGTCCGCACCTCGGCGAGCACCAGGCCAAGCTGGCGCACCGTGGTCTGCGCATCGTCCATCAGGCCCTGCTTGCCAAACACGCGCTGGTCGGCCTTGGCCAGCAGCGCATTGGTGCGCTCCAGCGTGAGCATCAGCTGGCGGGCGTTGGCATCGCCGCCCAGCACCGCGCCAAGGGCGCCATAGCGGCCGCCAAAACCGTCGGTGAGCTTCTGCACATTGCCCAGGCTGGCGTTCAGGCTGGATTCGGTGGCGGTCATGCGCTCCAGGTTTTCCACCAGCGCGCGCACCTGGCCCACCACCCGGGGAATCTCGGCCGCCACATCGCCCACCAGCACCTGGCGCTCGGCGCCGTCGGGCAGCGGCGGGTCGTCGAGCACGCCGCTGAAAGCCTTGAGCCGGGTATCGCCCACAATGCCGCGCTCCATGGTGAAGATGCTCGACATCTTGAGCCAGCGCGCGTCGGTCTGCGCCACATCGATCACGATGCGGACCTTGCCGTCCTTGGCCAGCTCGACCTGGCGCACCCGGCCGATGGGAAAGCCGGAAAACGTGAGGTCCATGCCGACGATCACGCCCTGCGCATCGTCGGTCACGAGCACCAGCTTCTGCGTGGATTCGAACACGCCCCGCGCATACATCACGTAGCCGATGGAGCCACACACCAGCAGCAGCATCAGCGCCAGCAGCAGCATGACCTTGAACTCCACCCGCTCCGGTGGCGGTGGGGCAACGGCAGGCAATTCGGGGGGTAGGGACATGGGAATCACGCGCTCCGCAACATCAGACGTATTTGAGCGCCAGCGAGGCGCCCTCGATCAGCACCAGCACCACGAACAGGCGCACCGTGCCATTGGGCGGCGCGGCCGGCTCGCTGCGGGCCTGCAGCGCCGACGCGATGGGGATCACCGCCACCGCCAGCCCGAACAGCACGATCTTCAGCACGAAACCCAGGCTCACCGCCGGCTCGAACACCCGGCCCACCATGCGGGTGTAGCTGGAAAAGCCCCAGGGCGACAGCCCATACACATTGAGATAGGCCAGCACCAGCGCCACCACCCCGCTGACAGCCGCCAGCGTGAACACCGAGAACGCGGTGGCAATGACACGCGGCACCACCGCGTCGCGCAGCAGCGCGGCATCCACCGCATGCCAGCGGGTGCCGCCGGCAACGGGCGCAGGTGGAACCGGATCACCGCCCGCCGCGCCCAGGGCGGCCCGGAGCACGACGAACAGCGCCGCCGACAGCGGAATGAGCTCCAGCACCAGCACCCGCACCATCAGGTCCAGCGCGTACTGCGACAGGCCGTAACTCAGCGCGGTGACGACCACGATGCGGATCAGCACCAGGCTGATCAGCGCACTGAGCAGCGTGAACCAGGGCAGCACCTGCCAGGTGGTGTGGTACATCAGGTGGGCGGTGGCGGTGCGCCGCGCCCGGGTGTGGGTGGAGGGCGAGAGCGCCATCACCAGCGCCAGCAGGCCGAAATACAGCACGCCCCACCAGCTGCGCACGAGGCGCAGCACCGTTGCGCCCATGAGGGCGACGCCGGAATAAGGCGCAAGACGCTGGAGCATGGGGGCCATGATAGCGAGGCGCGCCGACAGCGCCTACCCCATCTCCGCCCGGCCGGGGCATCAGCCGGTCAGCTGCGCCCAGGTCTTTTCCAGCCGCTTCACGCTCACCGGCTGTGGCGTGCGCAGCTCCTGCGCAAAGAAGCTCACCCGCAGTTCCTCCAGCAGCCAGCGGAACTCCTGCATGCGCACATCGGTCACGCCCTTGCGTTCGGCCAGCAGGCGCCAGTAGCGCTGCTCCAGCGGCCGCAGTTCAGCCAGCCGGGCTGCGTCGCGCGCGGGGTCGGCCCGCCATTTGTCGAGCCGCGCGGTGATGGCCTTCAGGTAGCGGGCAAAGTGCTGCAG
>DASWYJ010000230.1:0-3787 GCA_036405035.1 Burkholderiaceae bacterium | reverse complement strand
CGATTGGCGGAACGAGGTCATGAGAGCATCCTTTCAGGTTTGGAGTCGCCCCATGCCGGGTTGTGGCATCGGGTGGACTCCAGTGTCTGCCGCCGGTGTATACACGGTATGGACGGCGCCGAAAGCTGTGTAAAGTTTTTTGACGATTGTGCACGCCGTGCGGACAGGTTTCGGCGTGCTTTTCAATGCAAAACAGGCTTGTGGCCAGCGTGGAGCAAGGCGCTGTTGCTCCTGTATCAGGAGCGTTCCCGGTGGGCGCATGTCAGGCCAGGCGGCCGTTGTTGAAGTCGTCCACGGCCTGCACCAGCTCGTCGCGGGTGTTCATCACGAAGGGGCCGTACTGGGCGATGGGTTCGCGCAGCGGGCGGCCGGCCACCAGCAGTGTGCTGGCCTCGCCAGTGGTGCCGGCCCACAGCGCCACGGCGTCGCCGGTGGTGAGGATGGCCATGCGGCCGGCCGGCACTTCGGTGCGGCCACCTTCAGCATCCTGCACCTGTACGCTGCCCCGGTACACGTACAGAAAGGCGTTGTGGCCGGCGGGCACGGGCTGCTGCAGCGCGGTGCCGGCATCCAGGTGGATGTCGAGGTACAGCGGCTCGGTGTCGGGGCGCTGCACGGCGCCTTCCACGCCCTGCGCGCTGCCGGCAATCACACGTACCCGCACGCCGGGCGCGGGCGTGGCTTCGGGAATGTCGGCACTCTGGAAATCGCGGTACCAGGGCGCGCCCATCTTGCTTTTGCCGGGCAGGTTGAGCCAGAGCTGGAAGCCTTCCATCGCGCCTTCGCGCTGCTCGGGCATTTCGCTGTGGATCACGCCGCGGCCGGCGGTCATCCACTGCACGCCGCCGTCGGCCACCAGGCCTTCGTGGCCGGCGCTGTCGCGGTGGCGCATGCGGCCGCGCAGCATGTAGCTGATGGTCTCGAAGCCGCGGTGCGGGTGGCTGGGAAAGCCGGCGCCGTAGTCGTCGGGGTTGCTGCTGGCGAAGGCGTCGAGCATCAGGAAGGGGTCGAGCCGCTGCTGCAGGTCGTGTGTGAGCACGCGGGTGAGCTTGACGCCGGCGCCGTCGCTGGTGGGCGTGCCGGCCACCAGGCGTTCCACGCCACGCAGGGTGGTGGTGGAGGGGCTGTTCGGTTGTGGTGTGGCAGTAGAGCTGGTCATGCCCTGATTACAGCGCAGGAGCCGATTTCCTGCCAGCGGTGGGGGCAGTGCCGCTCAGCGCAGCACACGCAGCCAGGCATTGGCAGCGGCGCGCAGCTCGCGGGCTTCGTGGGGGTTGCTGCCGGCCATGCCGTTGGCGCGTTCGAACAGCTGGCCGGCCACGTCGGTGGTTTCTTCCGGCTGCTGCCGGGCCTGCAGGATGCGGGCGGCCTGGGTGGCGATGGCGGTGGTGAGGCGGTTCATGGAACAAGCACCCGGGGGTGCGGAGTGGAGATGATTCAAGAATAAGGGTTTACCCGAGTATTGCAAGGCGGTTTCCATGCCGCTTTGGCATGGCGGCAGGGGCTGGCGGGCATGGGGCGACAATCCATGGATGCGCATCCAGCTGCTGTCCGACCTGCACCTCGAAGCCCACCCGCACTGGGTACCCACGCCGGCGCCGGATGCCGACCTGCTGGTGCTGGCGGGCGATATCGGCTCCTACCAGGCCGGCTCGCTGCTGGCCGACGCCGATTTCGGCCTGGCGCGGTTTGCGCCGGCCCACGGCTGGCCCACGCCGGTGCTGTTCGTACCGGGCAACCACGAATACGACGGCCTTGATTTCGATACCGCGCACGCCCGGTTGCGTGCCACCTGCGAGCGGCTGGGCATGGTCTGGCTGGAGCGCGAAGTGGTGGTGTGGGGCGGCGTGCGCTTCGTGGGCACCACGTTGTGGAGCGATTTCGACGCGCTGGCCAGCCTGCCGCCCGCCCCGCCCGCCAAGACGCATCTGCGCCACCAGCCGCCGCCCGATCCGCTGGCGCGGCTGCTGAAAGCCCGCGAAAAAGCCTTCCGTGCCGCCAATTTCTACCTGAAGAAGGCCGGCACCACGCGCCACGGCGCGCCGTGGCTGGCCGAGCAGATGCGCGAACAGGCGCTGCACTGCCAGCAGTGGCGACGCATTTCGCGCCCAGCCTGCAGAGCGCCGACCCGCGCTACGGCCTCACGCCGGGCACGGCCGGCTTCTGCAATGCGCTCGACGACCTGCTGCCGCAGGCGCAACTCTGGCTGCACGGCCACCTGCATTGCCCGAGCGACTACACGGCGGGCGGCTGCCGGGTGCTGGCCAATCCGCTGGGCTATGCGCGCAAGGGAGAGCAGGCGGCGTTCCGGCCGGCGGCCAGTGTGCCGGTGCCGGAATACGCGCGCTGATTGCTCCTGAAACAGGAGCTATAAAGGCAGTGTTTACGCTGGCTGGCGTGCCCTGAGGCCATCAAAACAGGTGCTGAGCACCAGTTCCACGATTTCGGCGTCGCTGTGCTGGCCGCCGAGCTGCAGGAACTCCAGCACCGGGTCGCAGGCGCGGGCGTACATGGTGTAGAGCACGGCGATGGGGGGCAGCTGCGGATTGAGCGAGCCATCGGCCTGGGCGGCCTCGATCCACGCGCCGAGGATGTCGCTGATGTCCATCAGGCCGCTGGTGTAGTCTTTGTCGGCCATCAGCGCGGCGCGCAGCGTGGAGTTGTGGCTGGGCAGCGACGGCATTTCGCCGGCAAGCTGCACCTCCATGGTCCAGCGCGCCATGGCGCGGATCTTCCGGATGGGTGCATCATTCGCCGCAATGGTGCGGATGAAGGCCTGCGCCCGCTGCATCACCCGCACCATGGCGGCCGCAGCCAGCGCCTCCTTGCTGGGAAAATGCTTGTACAGGCTGGCCTTGGCAATGCCCACGGCGGCGGCGACTTCGTCCACCGTCATCGCATCAAAGCCCTTTTCGGCCAGCAGGCGGTTCACGGTGGCGACAATCGCCTCCTCGCGCGCCTGCAGCATCTGTTCCTTGAACGACACACGGGGGGCAACAGCATTCATGCCGCTATTTTAGACGCCCGCGTCACTTTGTGGCCGGTGTGGCTATTTGGCTACCCGTGAGTATGCGATCTCACAGCCGGTAACAGGTTTTAACTTTGCACAGAAATTGCATGGCCGCAGGCCGTGTACAACCAGACCACCATGGCCCCCCTGCCCGCCGCCGCCAAAGACACCCTGTTCTGGGTCTGTGCGGTGCTGGCCGCCGTGGTGCTGGCGCTGGCCGGCCCGAGCGAGCGCCAGGTGATGGGCGTGGTGCCGCCGGTGGCCGCGCAGGACCTGAACCACCGCCCGGTGGCGTTGCCCGCCGCCCTGCCGGCCGAACGCACGCTGGCGCTGATCGCCTTTGACCGCAGCCACTCCGGCGCGGTGGAAAGCTGGATCACCGGGCTGCGCCTGCGCGACGACGCACGGATTGCCTGGCTGCGCATGCCGGTGCTGAACGACCCCGGCACGGCGGCCGGCCGCGACGCGGTGGAGAGCCGGCTGCAGCACCGTTTCCCCGATACCGGCGACCGCGCCCGGCTGGTGCCGGTGTTCACCGACCGCGCGGCGTTTGTCCGCGCCGCCGGCCTGGGCTCCACCGAGCAGATGTACGCGGTGGTGCTGGGCCGGGGTGGCGAGGTACTGGCCCGCGCCGAAGGCTGGTTCGACGAGAACAAGGCCGCCGCGCTGCGCGCCACGCTGCACGCCGAGCCGCTGTACGCATTCCTTGACCCCTGAGTTCCGCAGGAACCCCCGCCATCAAGCCGGCTGAATGCCGGCTTTGTCGTTTTCCACCAC
>DASWYJ010000229.1:0-4214 GCA_036405035.1 Burkholderiaceae bacterium | reverse complement strand
TTCGACCTGATGAAGAGCGGCGAGAGCATTCGCGGCGTGGTGTTGTACTGATCGGGAGTCCGGCGTGTTCATCGAACTGCTGTCTTCCCACGCCTGCTTTGGCGGCTCGCAGCGCTTTTACCGGCACGAGTCGCGCGAGATCGGGCTGCCGATGCGGTTTTCGGTCTTCCTGCCGCCGGCGGAGAAGATCGCCGCGGCCGGCGGCAAGGTGCCGGCGCTGGTGTACCTGGCCGGCCTGACCTGCACCGAAGAAACCTTCGCCATCAAGGCCGGCGCGCAGCGGCTGGCGGCCGAGGCCGGGCTGGCGCTGATCGCGCCCGACACCAGCCCGCGCGGCGCCAACATTCCGGGCGAAGCCGACAGCTGGGATTTCGGCGTGGGCGCGGGCTTCTACCTCGACGCCACGGAGCAGCCCTGGTCCACCCACTACCGCATGGAAAGCTACATCGTGCAGGAGCTGCTGGGGCTGATCGCGCCGGAATGCCCGGAACTGCCAATCGACGCGGCGCGCATCGGCCTTTTCGGCCATTCGATGGGCGGGCATGGCGCACTGACATTGGCGCTGCGGCATCCGGGCGTGTTCCGGTCGTTGTCGGCCTTTGCGCCAATCTGCGCGCCGATGGACTGCCCCTGGGGCCAGAAGGCCTTTGCCGGCTACCTCGGCAGCGACACCACGGCCTGGGCCGCGCACGACGCCAGCCGCCTGATGGCCGGGCACACGAGCGCGCCCTATCCCGGCGGCATCCTGATCGACCAGGGGCTGAGTGACAAGTTCCTCGCCGAGCAGTTGCATCCGCACCGCTTCGAAGCCGCCTGCCACGCGGCAGGCCAGCCGCTGACGCTGCGCCGCCATGCCGGCTACGACCACGGCTACTACTGCATCGCCAGCTTCATGGCCGACCACATCGCGCACCACGCGCGGCAACTGGCCCGCTGACAGGGCCGGCAGAAGCGACGGTGCTGCGGCGGTGTCACGGCACCGTCGCCAAACCGTCACGCAAACGCCATCAGAACGTCATCGCCGCCGCCTATCGTCCAGTGGTTTCCCTCCACTGAATTCTGCGAAAGGCAAGCCTCGATGAACGCGATCTCCAAGCCAGAACTGTCGGACATTGATCCCGACGACATCGGCCACAACACCACCAGCAACCCGTCGTTCGAACAGATTGTCGAAGCCCGTCTGAGCCGCCGCAGCCTGTTCAAGGCCGGTGTTGGCACCGCCACGACGGCGGTGTTCGGCGGCATGGCGCTGTCCGCCTGTGGCGGTGGCGGTGGCAGCGAGCCGGCACCACCACCCGCTCCGCCTGCGGGCATCAACCTGTCGTTCAACCCGGTCGCCAAGAGCCTGGCCGATGTGGTGGCCGTACCGGCCGGCTATACCGCCAGCGTGTTGTACCGCCTGGGTGACCCGATTGCCGGCGGCGTGCCGGCCTATGCCAACGATGGCACCGACGCGGCAGACACCTATGCACAGCGCGGCGGAGACCACTTCGACGGCATGCATTATTTCGGCCTGAACGCCACGGGCCAGTACGACGGCAATTCGTCGACCCGCGGCCTGCTGGTGATGAACCACGAAGCCATCACCCCGGCATTTCTGCACCCCACCGGCCAGACCATCGTGGGCGGCGTGCGCACGGTGGCCGATGAGGTGCTGAAGGAGTTCTATGTGCACGGCGTCAGCGTGCTCGAAGTCAACCGCAGCGGCGCGGGTGCATGGAGCTACAACCAGACCTCCACCTTCAACCGCCGCATCCACACGCTGACCGAAACCGAGCTGTCGGGCCCGGCGCGTGGAGCCCCTGCCCTGGTGACCAAGTTCTCCCCCAATGGCACCCGCACCCGCGGCACCGTGAACAACTGCGCCCATGGCTACACGCCGTGGCACACCTACCTGGCCTGTGAGGAAAACTGGGCCGGCTACTTCCGCCGCGTCACCGCCACCGACAACCCGAACCGCAGTGCCAAGGAAATTGCCTCGTTCACCCGCTACGGTGTGCAGGGCACGGGCCGCGAACTCTGGGCCACCGTGACCCCGGACACCGCCGACAACCTGTACGGACGCTGGAACGCCGAGCGCCTGGGTACGTCCACCGACGGCAGCGACGACTTCCGCAACGGCCCGTTCACCTATGGCTGGTGTGTCGAGATCGATCCGCTCAACCCCACCTCGACGCCGAAGAAGCGCACCGGCATGGGCCGCAAGGCACAGGAAGGTGCCTGGCTCGGCCCGGTCGTGGCCGGCCAGCCGCTGGTCTGGTACATGGGCGACGATTCGCAGAACGAGTACCTGTACAAGTACGTGTCTACCGCCAACTGGGATCCGGCCGACGCCACCCGCGGCCTGGCCGCCGGCGACAAGTACCTCGACAGCGGCAAGCTGTTCGTTGCGCGTTTCAACGAAGACGGCTCCGGCACCTGGCTGGAACTGGCGTTCGGCACGAACAACATCACGGCCGCGTATGCGCCCTATGCGTTCACCAACCAGGCCGACGTGCTGATCAACGCCCGCCTCGCCGCCGACGCTGCCGGTGCCACCCGGATGGACCGCCCTGAGTGGGCGGGTGTGAATCCGGCCAACGGCGAGGTCTACCTGACGCTGACCAACAACAGCTCGCGGACCCTGGACAACACCAACGCCGCCAACCCGCGTTTCTACGACAACACCCGGACCAACGGCACCGTCACCCGCGGCAACCCGAACGGCCACATCATCCGCCTGGCCGAAGGCACGGGCGGCAATACCGCCACCGCCTTCCGCTGGGATGTCTACCTGTTCGGTTCGCGCGCCAATGCACCGGCGGCGTCCAACATTTCGCAGCTCACCGCCAACAACGACTTCTCCAGCCCCGACGGCCTGTGGTTCAGCAACGCCACACCCGGCCTGCTGTGGCTGCAGACCGACGACGGTGCGTACACCGACGTGACCAACTGCATGATGCTGGCCGCCGTGCCGGGCCGCGTAGGTGATGGGGGTGCACGCACTGTGACCAACACCAACACGGCCGTGACGCCCAACACCACCAAGACCCAGGCGACCTTCGTTGGCGCCGCACCAACCGAAGCCACGCTGAAGCGTTTCCTGGTGGGCCCGAAGGAGTGTGAGATCACCGGCATCACCGAATCGCCGGATGGCACCGCGATCTTCGTCAACATCCAGCATCCGGGGGAGTCCACCACCCCCAATTTCGGGACCAAGACCTACGGCAGCTACTGGCCGTACGGCAGTGATGCAACCGTGTCGGCCAGCACCGATGTGGAAGCGAACCGCCGCCGTCCGCGTTCGGCCACCATCGTCATCACCAAGAACGGCGGCGGCAAAGTGGCGGTCTGATACCCCTGCGCATGCAGGCCGCGCGCCCGCCGGCGCGCCACCGAAACCCGGTTTCCGTTGCAGGAGCCGGGTTTCTTTTTTATTGGGGTGTGGATTCTCAGCGTGCCAGGTGGCCCAGCGGCAGTGCGGCGTCGGCCTTGACCTCGCCCAGCGAAAAGCTGGTGTGGATGTCTTTCACCTTGGGCAGGTTGATCAGCACCTCGCGCGCGAACCGGCTGAAGGTGTTGAGGTCGCGGCTCACCACCTGCAGCTCGAAGGTGCCGGTGCCGCTGATGTAGTGGCAGGACACGATTTCGGGGATCTTACGGATCGCTTCCTCCAGTTCGCGGGTCACGTCGCCGGTGTTGCGCTCGGCGTCCAGCCGCACGAAGGCCAGCACGTCCAGGCCGATCTTGTGGCGGTTGATTTCGGCCCGGTATCCGGTGATGAAGCCGGCTTCCTCCAGTGCCCGCACGCGGCGCCAGCAGGGCGCGGCGGAGAGGCCCACACGGCTGCTCAGCTCGGCATTGGTGAGCCGGGCGTCGGTTTGCAGTTCATGCAGGATGGCGATGTCAAACTTGTCGAGCGTTTCCACATTTGCTATTAAACAGCAAGATTCTTTCTTAAGGTGGGGGTATTTGAGAAAAGAACGCAAAGACTTATCCGCCCGGGAGGCCTACACTTTCTGGCACAAGGAGACGCCCACAATGAACGCCCCACTGCCTGATCACATCCGCAAAGCACTGGAAACCGTCACGCTCGACGACAAGTACAGCCTGGACTACGGCCGGGCCTTCATGAGCGGTGTGCAGGCCCTCGTCAAACTGCCCATGTTGCAGCGGTTGCGCGATGCGCAGCAGGGGAAAAACACGGCGGGCTTCATCAGCGGCTACCGCGGCTC
>DASWYJ010000228.1:0-2591 GCA_036405035.1 Burkholderiaceae bacterium | reverse complement strand
GCCTGTTGCCCACTGCGGCCCCAGGTCGCTGCCCATCAGCTGGTGCACGCCCTGGAAGATCACCTTGCGGTCGGTGCCCTTCATGTTGAGCACGCCCTTGTAGCGCAGCATGCGCGGGCCGTAGATGTTGACGATGGCGCCGAGGAAATCTTCCAGCTTGGCCGGGTCGAGCTTGCGGTCGGAGCGGAAGACAAAGCTCTTCACGTCGTCATCGTGGTGATGGTGGTGGCCATGCGCCTCGTGCGCATGCGACGGGTGGTCGCAGTGCTCGCCGTGGGCATGGTCGTGGTGATGGTGGTCGTGTTCCTCGGCCTTCAGGAAATCGGGGTCGATATCGAGTTTGGCATTGAGGTTGAAGCCCTTCAGGTCGAACACCTTGGTGATCGGCACCTCGCCGAAGTGCACGGCCTGCTGCGGTGCGCGCGGGTTCATGTGCTTGAGGCGGTGCACCAGCGCGTCGACCTCTTCCTTGGCCACGAGGTCGGTCTTGCTGATGAAAATCTGGTCGGCAAAACCCACCTGGCGGCGCGCTTCCTGGCGGTCGTTGAGCTGCTGGGCGGCGTGTTTGGCATCGACCAGCGTCAGGATGGAGTCGAGCGCGTAGGTCTCGGCGATCTCGTCGTCCATGAAAAACGTCTGCGCCACCGGGCCGGGGTCGGCCAGGCCGGTGGTCTCGATCACCACGCGGTCGAACTGCAGCAGACCCTTGCGCCGCTTGGCCGCCAGCAGCTGCAGCGTTTCGCGCAGGTCTTCGCGGATAGTGCAGCAGATGCAGCCGTTGCTCATCTGGATGATCTGCTCCTTGGATTCGGTCACCAGGATGTCACTGTCGATGTTTTCTTCGCCGAACTCGTTCTCGATCACAGCGATTTTCTGGCCGTGGGCCTCCGACAGCACGCGCTTGAGCAGCGTGGTCTTGCCGGAGCCGAGAAAGCCGGTGAGGATGGTGGCGGGGATCAGATCCATGGTGGTTACCAGTCAAAAAAGCAGGGCTGACACAGGGCCGGGCCGCAGCGGATCCGGGAATCTTCGCAAATTCCGCAGCCCGCGAGTGTAGCGGCCATTGTGCCGGGCCTGGATGACCCGTGGTGGGATGGGGCTGTGGCGGCTGGTTTTGGCCACAAAGCAGGGTTCAGCCGCGCTTCTGCACCACCAGCCCTTTCAGGTACTCGCCCTCGGGGAAACGCAGCGTCATCGGGTGGTCGGGCGCGCCGGCCAGGCGCTCGGTGATGAAGCCGTCCACCCCGGCGTCGATGCCGGCCGAGGCCACGATCTTGTGGAACAGGTCGGCGCTGATGCCGCCGGAGCACGAATAGGTGAACAACACCCCGCCCGGCGCCAGCAGCTTGAAGGCCAGGCGGTTGATGTCCTTGTAGGCCCGGGCAGCGCGCTCGGCATGGGCGGCGGTAGGCGCGAACTTGGGCGGGTCGAGCACGATGGCGTCGAACACCCGGCCGGCCTCGATGAACTGGCGCAGCGAGGCATTCACATCGGCGTCGAGAAAGGTGGCCCGTTCGGGCGCAAAGCCGTTCAGCGCCACATGGGCGGCCGCCCGCTCCAGTGCCGGGCCGGAGGAATCAATGGAGGTTACGTGCGCGGCACCGCCGGCAAGCGCCGCCACGGTGAAGCCGCCGGTGTAGCAATAGCAGTTCAGCACCTCGCCCAGGCCAAGCCGGCGCGTGGTGGCGGCAAATTTGGCGCGGCTGTCGCGCTGGTCGAGGTAGAAACCGGTCTTGTGGCCGGTGGCGATGTCCAGCGTGAGCTTCCAGTCGTGTTCGTGGATGGTGATGCCGGTGGCGCCGCCGCCGCGCAGCCAGCCGGTGGCCGGCGCCAGCCCCTCCTGGGTGCGCGACTGGGTGTCGGAACGCTCGTAGAGCCGCTGCAGCCCGGTGGCGGCCAGCAGCGCGTCGGCAATCACGGCCTTGAAGCGCTCCACTCCGCACGACTGGAACTGCGCCACCAGCGTGTCGCCATAGCGGTCGACCACCAGGCCCGGCAGGCCGTCGGATTCACCATGGATGAGCCGTACACCATCACTTTTTATGTCAAATCGGGCCCTGGCCAGCACCGATGCTTGAATTCTTGCTTCTAAAAAAGGAGCATCTATGCGCTGGGCTTCGTCGAAGCTCCAGGCCCGGGCGCGGATGCGCGAGGCCGGGCTGAATGCCGCCCAGGCCAGAAACGCGCCTTCGTGGCTCTCGATGCGCACGGTCTCGCCCGCGTCGGCCCCGCCCTTGGCGATGGCCGACTCAAACACCCAGGGATGGCCGCGTTGCAGCGAGCGCTCTTTGCCGGCGCGCAGACGAATCGATTTCATGGCGCCGATTGTCGTGCAGCCACCCCGCTCCCCTGCCAGCGCTGTGCCTACTTCTTTTTTGCGCGTGGATGCGCAGCGTCGTAGGCCTTGGCCAGGTGCTGGAAATCGAGCCGGGTGTAGACCTGTGTGGTGGTGATGTTGGCGTGGCCCAGCAGCTCCTGGACCGCCCGCAGGTCCCCGCTGGACTGCAGCACATGGCTGGCGAACGAGTGGCGCAGCATGTGCGGGTGCACCGGCGTGGCCAGCCCGGCCTGCTGGCTGCGCTGGCGCAGCC
>DASWYJ010000227.1:0-3938 GCA_036405035.1 Burkholderiaceae bacterium | reverse complement strand
TCGTACTACACCGACCGCTTTGGCCACCCCATGCTGCGGGCGCGGCACCTGCCGCAGCAGATTGGCGGCCACACCATCGGCATCGTGGAGCGCGACCAGTGGCTGGCCTGCATGGACGAGGCCATGGGGCAGATCGGCGTGCACGACGGCGTGCGCGCCCATTTGCGCGAGGTCTTGTTCGGCGTGGCCGACTGGATGCGCAACCGGCCGGAATAGCCTAGCCGGCAGCCACACGCGCAAGCAACCCCGCCGCGCCGGGCCGCCCCAAGCAAGGCCCGGCCCCCTCAGGGGGCAGCGAACCACACGCAGTGGGGAGCGTGGGGGCTAGCAACCCGGCCGCAGCAGCACCACCAGCGCGCCGGCACCGCCTTCCGAGGGGCGGGCCTGCACAAAGGCCAAGACCTCGTTCTTCTGCACCAGCCAGCCCAGCACCTTGCTCTTGAGCACCGGTGTCTTGCCGGGCGAGCCGTGGCCCTTGCCGTGCACCACCCGCACACAGCGGATGCCGTGGCGGTGGGCCTCGCGGATGAAGGCGCCCAGCACCTCGCGTGCGCCGTCGCGCCGCAGGCCGTGCAGATCGATTTCGCGCTGAATGCTCCATTCACCCTTGCGCAGCCTGCGCGCCACCTCGGGGCCGATGCCGGGGCGGCGAAAGCTCAGCGCTTCGTCGGTGTCGAGCAGCGTGCTCACGTCGAAACCGTCGCTGATGGCCTCCTGCAGCACCGCCTGTTCGTCCAGCATCAGCTGCAGCGGAACCGGCGCCGGCAGCGGGTGTGGCAGCACCACCGTACCCCGGTCGGGCAGCGGCTGCACCGGGCCTACGGCCCGCGCGAACAGGGTTTTTTCGGCCAGCGCACGCCGTTCCGCCTCGCGGCGCGCCTTCTCCATGGCCGCCGCGTGGGCCTGTTGGGCGGCCAGGTACTGCTGGATCGCACCCAGTTCCTGCAGCGAGTGGGCTCTCACATCAGCCCCTTCTCGGCCATCGACAGCGCCTGGCCCGGCGCCACGATCACATGGTCGAGCACCCGCACATCGACCAGCGCCAGTGCGCTTTTGAGCGTCTGCGTCAGCGCTTCGTCGGCGCGCGACGGCTGCACCGCGCCGCTGGGGTGGTTGTGGGCCAGTACCACGGCCGCCGCCTGGTGGTGCAGCGCACGCAGCACCACCTCGCGCGGGTACACACTGGTTTGCGTGAGGCTGCCACGAAACAGCTCCTCCATCGCCAGCAGGCGGTTCTGCGCGTCGAGAAAAAGCACGGCAAACACCTCGTGCGGCCGCGCCGCCAGGTGCAACTGCAGGTAGTGTTTCACCGCGTCGGGCGAAGCAAAGGCGGTGCGCTCGCGCAGCTGCTGCGCGAGCACGCGCCGGGCCAGCTCCAGCACCGCCGCCAGTTCGGCCCGCTTGGCGGGCCCGCCCAGGCCCTTGATGCGCTTCATGTCGGCCAGCTCGGCGTGCAGCAGCCCGGCAATGCCCCCAAAGGTATCGAGCAGCTCCTGCGCCAGCAGCAGCACGTTCTTGCCCTGGATGCCGGTGCGCAGCAGCAGCGCCAGCAATTCGGCGTCGCTGAGCGCAGCGGCACCGCGGGCCAGCAGCTTCTCGCGCGGGCGGGCGTCGGGTGGCAGGTCCTTCATGGCGGGCGCGGTGGTGGGTGGGGCTGACCCCGGGCAAGGCCGGGAATCGGCAACTTTCTACAATAGGGGCAGTTTATCGAGACTTCCATGGCATCTGATCCCGCGCGCGTTCAACCCGACTCCTTTCTCACGCTGCACTACCGGCTGAGCGGCCCGGGCGGCGAGGTGGTGAGCACCTTTGGTGGCAAGCCGGCCACGTTGTCACTGGGCGCCGGTGCGCTGGCACCCGGCATGGAGCAGCGCCTGCTGGGCCTGGAGGAGGGCGCCCGCGCCGTATTCGAGCTGCCACCCGGCGAGGCCTATGGCGAACACAATCCCGACATGGTGCAGTGGGTTGCGCGCAAGCTGCTCGACGAACTGGGCACGCCCGGCGAGGCCTACCAGGTGGGTGAGATCGTGCGTTTTCCCACGCCGGACGGCAGCGGCTCCTATGCCGGTGCCGTGCTGCAGAAGGGCGAAGCCGGCGATGCGGTGCAGTTCGACTTCAACCACCCGCTGGCCGGCCAGCCGGTGACCTTCGAAGTGCAGCTGATCGGGGTGCTGTGAGCATGCAGGGCCCGGCCGAAATCATTCTGGCGGAACCCCGCGGCTTTTGCGCCGGGGTGGACCGTGCCATCGAGATCGTCGAGCGGGCGCTGACCAAGTTCGGCGCGCCCATCTATGTGCGCCACGAGATCGTGCACAACACCTACGTGGTGAACGACCTCAAATCCAAGGGCGCGCACTTCATCGAAGACCTGGCCGACGTGCCGCCCGGCGCCACGCTGGTGTTCTCGGCCCATGGTGTGAGCAAGGCGGTGCAGCAGGAGGCCCGCGCCCGGGGTTTCCAGGTCTTCGACGCCACCTGCCCGCTGGTGACCAAGGTGCATGTGGAGGTGGCCAAGCTGGCCCGCGAAGGCTATGAATTCATCATGATCGGCCACAAGGGCCATCCCGAGGTGGAAGGCACCATGGGCCAGCTCGACCACGGCATCCACCTGGTGGAAGAGGTGGCCGACGTCGCCCGCGTGCAGCCCGCGCAGACCGCCAAGCTGGCCGTGGTGACCCAGACCACGCTGAGCGTGGACGACGCCGCCGACATTGCCGCGGCCGTGCGCGCGCGTTTCCCCAACGTGCGCGAGCCCAAGCAGCAGGACATCTGCTACGCCACGCAGAACCGGCAGGACGCGGTCAAGCTGCTGAGCCCGCAGGTCGATGTGGTCATTGTGGTGGGCAGCCCGACCAGCTCCAACAGCAACCGCCTGCGCGAACTCGCCGCCAAACTGGGCACGCCGGGCTACATGGTCGACAACGCCGACGAGCTGCGGCCCGAGTGGTTTGCCACCAGCCAGCGCGTGGGCCTGACCGCTGGCGCCTCGGCGCCCGAGGTGCTGGTGCAGCAGGTCATCGACCGCATCCGCGCGCTCGGTGCGATTGCGGTGCGCAAGCTCGACGGGGTGCAGGAAACGGTGAAGTTCCCGCTGCCCAAGGGCCTGAAGACCACGCCCTGACCGGTGGCCGGCAGGCCGCCCCTTAAAATTGGGCGATGCTAGACATCACCCTGCTACGAAAAGACCTTGACGGCACCATCGCCCGTCTGGAGCGCCGCAAGAACCCCCAGGCCTTCCTCGATGTGGAGGCCTTCCGCCGGCTGGAAGCCGAACGCAAGGCCATCCAGACCCAGACCGAAACCCTGCAGGCACGCCGCAACACGCTGAGCAAGCAGGTCGGCCAGCTCAAGGCCAAGGGCGAGAACGCCGACGCGGTGATGGCCGAGGTGGGCGCCCTCAAAGGCGAGCTGGACAGCTCTGCCGAGCGGCTGGAGGCCCTGCAGGCCGAGCTCAACACCCTGCTGCTGGCCGTGCCCAATCTGCCGCACGACAGCGTGCCGGTGGGTGCCGATGAATCGGGCAATGTGGTGGTGCGCCAGTGGGGCACGCCCCGCACGCTGGATTTTTCGGTGAAAGACCATGTGGACGTGGGCGCCAAACTGGGCCTGGACTTTGACCTCGGCGCCAAGCTCTCGGGCGCCCGCTTCGCCGTGATGCAGGGTCCGGTGGCCCGGCTGCACCGCGCGCTGGCCGCCTTCATGCTGGACGTGCAAACGCAACAGCACGGCTACACCGAGTGCTACGTGCCCTACATCGTCAACGCTGAAAGCCTGCGCGGCACCGGCCAGCTGCCCAAGTTCGAGGCCGACCTGTTTGCCGCCAAGAAGGGTGGGCAGGACGGCGAGGCCGCCGCCGACAATGCCGCGCTGTACCTGATCCCGACCTCCGAGGTGCCGCTGACCAACCTGGTGCGCGACGAGATCCTGGCCGAGGCCGA
>DASWYJ010000226.1:0-7168 GCA_036405035.1 Burkholderiaceae bacterium | reverse complement strand
GGCGGCCACCACACTGGCCTCTTTGGCCCGCGCGATCTCGTCGGGCGGCAGCTTGTCGGTAAGGTAGAGCGTCATCAGCGGCTCGAAATCCACACCCGCTGGCACGGCGGCGCGGATGCGGTCGCGGTAGGCCACGGCCTGGGCGGCGGTGGTGACCGGGGGCTTCAGGTTGGGCATGATGATGGCCCGGCCGAACTGCGCGGCGGTGTGGGGCACCACAGTGTGCAGTGCGTCGCCATCGCGCACGTGCAGGTGCCAGTCGTCGGGGCGGGTGATGGTGAGGGAATCGGTAAGGGAATGCGGGTGGGCAGTCATGGCGGGAATTGTCGCATCGCCCCCTGCCCTGTCGCCTCCGTTCCAGGGAAAAGGGAAATTACGGAGGGAGAACAGCCACCGCTCCGCTACGATCCATCGGCTGCACCGGCATGCCTGCGGCGATCCTGAAACCTCTTCCCATGTCCACTTCCCCCGATCCCGCCACCCTGCTGGACAACGCGACGCCCGCGCCGCTGGAGGCACCGGACGAGCCCACCCGCGTGCCGCTGAAGATCGAGGACTGGCTCACCGTGCTCATCATGGCGGCGCTGGCGCTCATCACCTTTGCCAACGTGCTGGTGCGCTACTTCACCAACTCCTCTTTCGCGTGGACCGAGGAGTTCTCGGTTTTCCTGATGATCCTGCTGGCGCTGGTGGCCGGCTCGGCCGCCGTGGCGCGCGACCGGCACATCCGCATCGAGTATTTCGCCGAAGGCGGCTCGCCGCAGCGGCGCCGGCGGCTGGCCCAGTTCGGCGCGCTGATGGTGGCGCTGCTGTTTGGCCTGGTGGCGGTGCTGAGCGTGCGGCTGGTGTGGGACGACTACAAATTTGGCGAAACCTCGCCGGGCATTGGTGTGCCGCAGTGGTGGTACTCGATCTGGCTGCCGGTGGTGTCGCTGGGCATTGCGCTGCGGGCGGTGGGCCTGTTCATCCGCCGTACACGCGGCCAGGAACCGCCACCGTGATCGCCACGCTGCTGTTCGTACTGTTCATCGTGATGATGCTGATCGGCGTGCCGATTGGCGCGGCGCTGGGCCTGGCCGGTGCGGCGGCCATTGCCATTGCCAATGCCGACACGCAGTGGTTTGGCCTGCTGGCGGTGCCGCAGAACTTTTACGCCGGCCTGGGCAAGTACCCGCTGCTGGCGATTCCGATGTTTGTGCTGGTGGGCTCTATTTTTGACCGTTCCGGCGTGGCGCTGCGGCTGGTCAATTTTGCGATTGCGCTCGTGGGCCGTGGCCCGGGCATGCTGCCACTGGTGGCCATTGTGGTGGCAATGTTTCTCGGCGGCATCTCCGGCTCCGGCCCGGCCAACGCGGCGGCCGTGGGTGGCGTGATGATCGCCGCGATGTCGCGCGCCGGCTACCCGGCCGCGTTTTCGGCCAGCGTGGTGGGGGCCGCTGCGGCCACCGATATTTTGATTCCGCCTTCGATCGCCTTCATCGTGTATTCGGTGCTGGTGCCGGGGGCCTCGGTGCCGGCGCTGTTTGCGGCCGGCATGATCCCGGGCATTCTGGCCGGCATTGCGCTCATCGTGCCGGCGGTGTGGCTGTCGCGCAAACACAAGATGGGCCACCTGGAGAGCAGCCTGCCCCGGCCGCCGCTGCTGAAGAGCTTTCTCGATGCCACCTGGGGCCTGGCCGCGCCGGTGCTCATTCTGGGTGGCATGCGCGCCGGCTGGTTCACGCCCACCGAGGCGGCGGTGGTGGCGGTGTTTTATGGCCTGTTCGTGGGCATGGTGATCCACCGCACCATCCGGTTCCGCGACCTGTTTGTGATCCTGCGCGAATCGGGCGAACTGTCGGCGGTGATTCTGTTGGTGGTGTCGCTGGCGGGGATTTTTGCCTATTCGCTGTCGACGCTGGGCGTGATCGACCCCATTACCCGGGCCATTGTGAATTCCGGGCTGGGCGAATACGGCGTGTTGTCGCTGCTCATCCTGATGCTCATCACGGTGGGCATGTTCCTGGATGGCGTGTCGATTTTCCTGATCTTCGTGCCGCTGCTGATGCCCATCGTGCAGCACTACAACTGGGATCCGGTGTGGTTTGGCGTGATCCTCACGCTCAAGGTGGCGCTGGGCCAGTTCACGCCGCCGCTGGCGGTCAACCTCATGGTGTCGTGCCGCATTGCCAAGGTGCGCATGGAGGAAACCGTGCGCTGGGTGGGCTGGATGCTGGCGGCCATGTTTGTGGTGATGGTGCTGGTGATTGCGTTCCCGGAGCTGGCGCTGTGGTTGCCGCGCTATCTGGGCTATTGATCTGTTTTTCACACAAAAGGAGATACCGACATGCACGTTCGTCTGTTCCTGAAATGCGCGCTGGCCGCTACGGCGCTGGCCGCGTCTGCGCTGGTGCCCGCACAAACCGCCTACAAGGCCGAATACAAGCTCTCGCTGGTGGTGGGCACGGCCTTCCCCTGGGGCAAGGGCGGCGAACTGTGGGCCGACAAGGTGCGTGAACGCACGCAGGGCCGCATCAACATCAAGCTCTATCCCGGCGTCTCGCTGGTGCAGGGCGACCAGACGCGCGAATTCACCGCACTGCGCCAGGGTGTGATCGACATGGCGGTGGGCTCCACCATCAACTGGTCGCCGCAGGTGCGCCAGCTCAATCTGTTCTCCATGCCCTTCCTCACGCCCGACTATGCGGCCGTGGACGCACTGACGCAGGGCGACGTGGGCAAGGAGCTGTTCCGGCTGATCGACCAGGCCGGTGTGCTGCCCCTGGCCTGGGGCGAAAACGGCTACCGCGAAATCTCCAACTCCAAGCACGAGCTTCGCAAGCCCGAAGACCTGAAGGGCATGAAGATCCGCGTGGTCGGCTCGCCGCTGTTCCTCGACACCTTCACCGCGCTGGGTGCCAACCCCACCCAGATGAGCTGGGCCGACGCGCAGCCCGCGCTCGCCAGCAAGGCGGTGGACGGGCAGGAAAACCCGCTGTCGATCTTCATTGCCTCCAAGCTGCCCACCGTGGGGCAGAAGTACCTCACCATGTGGGGCTACATGGCCGACCCGCTGATCTTTGTGGTGAACAAGGAAGTGTGGGCGAGCTGGACACCGGCCGACCAGGCCATCGTGCGCCAGGCCGCACTCGATGCGGCGCGGGAGCAGATTGCGCTGTCGCGCAAAGGCCTGGCGGAAGCCGACAAGCCGCTGTTGAAGGACGTGGCCGGCATGGGTGTAACCGTCACGCAGCTCAGCCCGGCCGAACGCGAAGCCTTCGTGAAAGCCACGCGGCCGGTGTACGACAAGTGGAAGGGCCAGGTTGGCGCGGAGCTGGTCAATACCGCCGAGAAGTCCATCGCGGCGCGCAAGCACTGAGATACCGCGCTCCGCAACAAAAAGCCCCGCAGTGCGGGGCTTTTTTCTGGGGCGCAGCGCCGGTTCAGTGCTGCAGGATCTTGTTGAGAAAATCCTTGGTGCGGGGCTGCCGGTTCTCGGGATGGCCGAAGAACTCGTCCTTGGAGCAGTCTTCCAGGATCTTGCCGCCCACGTCGATGAAGATCACGCGGCTGGCCACCTTGCGGGCAAAGCCCATTTCGTGGGTCACGCACATCATGGTCATGCCTTCCTTGGCCAGCGTGACCATCACGTCCAGCACCTCGCCCACCATTTCGGGGTCGAGCGCGGAGGTGGGCTCGTCGAACAGCATCACGATGGGGTCCATGCTGAGCGCACGGGCAATGGCCACACGCTGCTGCTGGCCGCCGGAGAGCTGGCCGGGGAACTTGTCCTTGTGCGCCATCAGGCCCACGCGGTCGAGCATCTTCAGGCCGCGGGCCTTCGCATCTTCGGGTTTGCGGCCCAGCACCTTGATCTGCGCGATGGTCAGGTTTTCCGTGACCGACAGATGCGGGAACAGCTCGAAGTGCTGGAACACCATGCCCACGCGGCTGCGCAGCTTGGGCAGATTGGTCTTGGGGTCGTGCAGCGCAATGCCGTCGACCGTGATCTCGCCCTTCTGGAACGGCTCCAGCGCGTTGACGGTCTTGATCAGCGTGGACTTGCCCGAACCCGACGGGCCGCAGTCCACCACCACATCGCCCTTCGCAATATTCACGGAGCAGTCGTTGAGCACCTGCACCGGGCCATACCATTTGGATACGTTCTTGATTTCGATCATGGGTCCACTCCTCAACGAATAATGGCAATCTTGTTCTGCAGCCGGCGCACCAGCATCGACAGGCTGAAACAGATCACGAAATACACAACGGCGGCCAGCAGATAGGTCTCGATCGGCCGGTTGAAGTTCTTGCCGGCCACCTCGAAGCCCTTGAGCAGGTCATAGGCGCCGATGGCATAGACCAGCGAGGTGTCCTGAAACAGGATGATGGTCTGGGTCATCAGCACCGGCAGCATGTTGCGGAAGGCCTGCGGCAGCACCACCAGCTGCATGGACTGCTTGTAGGTCATGCCCACCGCGTAGCCGGCATTGACCTGGCCCTTGGGCACGCTCTGGATGCCGGCCCGCATGATCTCGGAATAGTAGGCCGCCTCGAACACCGTGAAGGTGATGATGGCCGACAGCTCGGCGCCCATGGGTCGGCCGATCAGCAGCGGGATCAGCAGGAAGAACCACAGGATCACCATCACCAGCGGAATGGAGCGCAGCGTGTTGACGTAAAACGCGGCCGGCACGACCAGCCATTTCTTGCCCGACAGGCGCATCAGCGCAAGCACCGTGCCCAGCGCAATGCCGCCGACCATGGCAATCAGCGTGAGCTGGATCGAGAAGAAGAAGCCCTTCAGGACAAAGCCGGAAATGACGTCCCAGTTGACGAAGGAAAAATCGAAGTTCATGTCATTTCCCTCCACTCGAATGGCCAGGAATCTGCAGCCGGCCTTCGATGAACTGCATGATGCGGTTGATGACAAAGGCGGAGATGAAATACAGCGCCGTCACCGCAAGGTAGATTTCCACGCCGCGCGAGGTTTCCTCCTGCGCCTGCATGGCAAACATCGTGAGTTCGGTGACCGACACCGCAAACGCCACCGACGAGTTCTTGACGATGTTCATGCTCTCGCTGGTAAGCGGCGGCAGGACGATGCGGAACGCCATCGGCAGCAGCACGTAGCGGTAGGTTTGCGGCAGCGTGAAACCCACCGCCAGGCCGGCATAGCGCTGGCCACGCGGCAGGCTCTGGATGCCGGCCCGCACCTGCTCGGAAATCCGCGCCGACGTGAAGAAGCCCAGCGCAAACACCACCAGGATGAAGCTCGGCACGCTCTGCAGCGACTTGAAGATGCCCGGGATCACGTGGTACCAGAGGATGATCTGCACCAGCAGCGGGATGTTCCGGAACAGTTCGGTCCAGGCGTTGCCGATGAAGACCAACCCCTTGTGCGGCACGGTGCGCAGGATGCCCATCAACGAGCCTGAAACCAGCGCCACCAGCAGCGCCAGCAGCGCGACCGACAACGTCCAGCCCCAGGCCGACACCATCCACTGCCAGTAGGTGGGGTCGTTGCCGCCAGGGTCCTGGAAAAATACCTGCCATTGCCAATTCATCGGTACCTCCTCGATTCGTGTTGTTGTCGGCAGCGTGCCGCCGCAGCGCAATCCCTGCTAGCAAAAAGCCCGCCCGGCAAGGTGGTTGCGGGGCGGGCTGTATGCATGGGATGGCCAGGCCGAATGCCGGACTTACTTGGCCGCGTAGTCTTCCATCGGCTTGTCGTTCGGGTTCTTCAGCACGTCCTTGAGCGTATCGCTCATCGGCAGGCCCACCTTGGCACCGGTCGGCGGGGTGGGTTCGAGGAACCACTTGTCATAGAGCTTGTAGATCTCGCCCGACTTCACCATGGCGGCGACGGTCTTGTCGACGATCTTCTTCAGCTCCGCATCGTCCTTGCGCACCATGATGGCAATCGGCTCGACCGACAGCACTTCGCCAACGATCTTGTAGTCGGCCGGGTTCTTGGAGCGGGCGATCAGGCCAGCCAGCAGGCTGCCGTCCATCACGAAAACATCGGCACGGCCGGATTCGAGCAGCAGGAAGCTGTCGGCGTGGTCCTTGCCAAACACTTCCTTGAACTCGACGCCGCTGGCGCGCTTGTTCTTGCGCAGCGTCTGCACCGACGTGGTTCCGGTGGTGGTGGCCACGGTCTTGCCCGCCAGATCGGCCACCGACTTGATGCCGGAGCTGGCCTTGGCCGCAATGCGTACCTCTTCCACGAAGGTGGTGTTGGCAAAGCTCACGTCCTTGGCGCGGGTGGCGTTGTTGGTGGTGGAGCCGCACTCGATGTCGACGGTGCCGTTCTGCACCAGCGGGATGCGGTTCTGCGAGGTGACGGGCTGGTACTTGACTTCCAGCTTCTTGCCGACGGCCTTGCCGACTTCCTCGATGGCCTTTTCGCAGATCGCCACGTGGTAGCCCACGTACTTGGCGCCGCCCAGCGTGTACGACAACACGCCCGAAGACTCGCGAACCCCCATGGTGATGGTGCCGGAGGCCTTGACCTTGGCCAGCGTGTCGTTCGCCTGGGCGAACACGGTACCGGTTGCACAGGCGGCAATCGCCACGGCGAGCAGATGTTTCTTCATGAAAACTCCTTCGGTGAGATGGACAACAAACAAATTCATTCTAGAGATTCGCCATCGCGGGAATACCCCTAATCGCTGACACGTGGGCGTCAAGCCCCGCGCCCTGCCGGCTTCGGCCCGGATATGGTGCATTCCCGTCGGATGGCCCCATGGCGCCCCACCCTGCCAGTACATAAGCAGGCTTTATGCCCGAAACGCGGCCGCTTGTCACGGTTTCAGCACCAGCGGCCGTGTCAGGCGCTCGGGCACCAGCAGCGCTTCCATTTCGTCATGGGTCATGATGCCCAGCGATTCGGCCACGTCGGCAATCGGCGCGCCGGTGGCGATGGCGGTCTTGGCAATCAGTGCGGCCTTCTCGTAGCCGATGATGGGATTGAGCGCGGTGACCAGCGTGACCGACTCGCGCACCCGCCTGGCCAGCACCGCATGGTTGGCCTCGATGCCGGCCACGCAATTGGTCTGCAGCGTCAGGCAGGCCTGGCTCAGGTGGGCAATGCTCTTGAACAGGCTCCAGCCCATGATGGGCTCGAAGGCATTGAGCTGCAGCTGGCCCGCCTCGCTGGCCATGGTCACGGTCATGTCGTTGCCGA